>JAGLGH010000013.1 GCA_023144115.1 Nanobdellota archaeon
CCAAAATCATAAAGCCTGTCTCCAACAACAATAACCCTGAACTCACTTATATCTCTTTTCAAAAATGGGCTGAGCAAATCACCACAACTCACATCAACACCTTCTGAAATAAGCTTCATTGAAGGCTGAACAATCAGCTCCTTTCCCTTATATTTCCCAATAAGATAGCATTTAAACTTTTCTGATTTTGCCCCTTCCTTAAGAGTGATCGCAGGATGCTCATGGCCTATTATTATTGTCTTTATTCCCCTCATACTGGCTGGAAGCTTGTCTCCATGCAATATAAGGATCTCACCTATCTTATATTCATCAACAATCCTCAAACCTCTTTTGCCTGCTATAGGCCCAAGAATCTTGTCATGATTGCCCTTGATCAGAATAATTTCATCAGCATGAATAGAAAGGAAATCTAAGAACTTAATTGAATCTCTCCATTCTTCATCTGATATGCTGCCAAACTCATGCTTGAGATCGCCATTTATAATAATCCTTTCAAACCTTTTCACATCAGAAAGCAGAAACATCTCTTCCATCCTTTTAATCAAATCCCTGAAATGGAACTTTGGCAGCAGCATGCCTTGCTTTGCCATCGCTTCCTCTACCCCAATGTGCAGGTCGCATATAACTAAGGTCTTGTCTATTAATATTCCCAAATCTACAAGTTTTATGTTCTTGAATACTTTCATTTTTCACAAGTCTTCAAGAGCTTCCCTTATCCCTGTCTCAGTCTTTTCCCAGTTGAATTTTGCTTTAACAGTCTCTCTCGCATTTCTGCCAAGTTTTGCTCTGATTCCAGGATTCTCAATCAGCCAATTGAGTTTTATTTTCAATGCAGTGGCATTTCCCTTTGGAAAGAATGAGCCATTGACTTTATCTTTTATGTACCTCTTTACCAGACCTACCTTTGTAGAAATCACTGCGCAGCCACAGCTCATCGCTTCCAATGTAGATAATGAGGTAGTCTCTGTAAGCGAAGGCAGGACATAGATATCCATTGCCTGGAGATATGGGATGACATCATCTTTTGATTCTATATACTTTATGCCAACAGCTGATCTGAATAAAGCCTCCATTTTTGGGATGCCTGATCCAACAATAAGAAGTTTTGTCTTTGGATGCTTTTTTTGCAGTTTAAGGAATGCATAATATAAAGTCATAAGGTTTTTTTCTCTTGCAATCCTTCCATGATACCCAATCACTGTATATTCTGGATCTATGCCCACTCTTTTTTTGGCTTCATCCTTATTCTCAGGTGGCCTGAATCTTGATGTATCTGTTCCAAGATAGACTACCTTTTTTGGAACGGTTATGCATTCATTGTCAAATATTCTTACTACCTCTTTAGAAGGTGTGATTAGGAGGTTTGTTTTTCTATACAGCCATTTAGCAACAGCCTTGACAAATTGAGTGATGATAAAAGAAAGATAAGGTCTTGATATGCTCATAGATACAAGTTCCCACTCTATTGAATTTACAAAATATGCAATAGGGATTCCTGCTTTCTTTGCATAATATATTGCTGCCCCTCCTATTGGGCCTATGCTCTGCACCCAGACCATATCACTCTCTTTGACAAGCTCTCTTATCTTTTTTCTTTTCAGCTTAGCTAAAGTATAGTCCCCAAAACTCCACATTGACAAGGGAATTCTTACTATCCTGACATGTTCTATATGCTTTTGCTCTCCCTTGAAATCTGGCGCGATTACTGTAATATTATAATCTTCAGCCAGCCTTGGGATTATCTCTGAAAGAAATTGTGCAATCCCATCCCATCTTGGAATGAAACTGTCAGTTGCGATCAATAGCTTTTTTTTCATTCTAATTCTCACAATCACCTAATCTTGTAAAATACCTCAGCATATTTTACACCATTGTTTATTCCATTAAGGACTGCTTTGAGATACATGCTCCATGTTAATATTATCCTTGCTACTTTCTGGCTCTTATGCGCTTTGAATGCCTTTGTTTTTATTGCGAATGTATCTTGGATGTCAACAACAAGTTTCGGCGCATCCCTTTTTCTGATATTGACTAATGTCCAGACATCAAATGAGTAGACATCGCCCTTGTATTTTATCTCATCCAGGATGGAATTAATGATATCATATACAGCCTGATGATCAGGATGAGGGTCATCAATAGAATGCACGAATATCTTTGAGGGATTCTTTTCCCTGATAATCTTTTTGATATTGGAGTCAATCTTCTTATCCTTTGCGCTCTGCATGAAATTCCCTTCTTTAAGCCCAAGATATATCACTTCATCTTCTCCAAGGATTGCCTGCGCCTTGTGCGACTCCTTCACTCTTGTTTCGATTACCAGTTTTTCTCTTAGGTGCGGATGCGACATCTCACCGTATGAGAATATAATTGTGACTACTCTTTTGCCCTCTTTTGCATATTTTGCGATTGTTCCTCCTGCCCCTATGATATTATCATCATTATGCGCGCAGAATACAAGGACACAATCTTTGCTCTTTTTCTGACTATTTTGTTCTCTATTTTCTGTCATAATACTATGTAATTAGTATAGTCATTAATAATAGTTTCTATACATTCCCTCTAAAACCTCTTTATTCCCACCATTCCCTATTGGGAATATGCTGGATTTTGTGGGAATATAATCTTTTTATTAACTATTCATGCAAATTATAATGTCATAAAGATAGAATCAGAATATAAAATGCACCGGCCGGGATTTGAACCCGAATCAAAGGCTTGGAAGGCCTCTATTTGCTAGCTCTAATGCATATTACATATAGAACTCCTAGCCATTAGACTACCGGTGCATAACTGTTAGGGAAGACAAGACCATTTATAAATTTAACGCAAATTTTTCACGCATAATATCTTTATTCTAAATAAAGCTGATGTTAGTCACAAAGGATCAATATGCACAAATGTCCTTTCTATCTCATCAATATCTTCTATAGATTTCTGCACTTTCTTTCCAATATCATGCGCTTTTCTGAGGCTGATTTTATGATTGACCTCTATATGCAATTCAACATTCAGCATAACCCCTACATAATGCGCATTTACATCATGCACTCCAATCACTCCGTCTATGTCTAATGCTGTTTTCTGTATAGTGGCAAGCAATTCCGGAGATGGAGATGCTCCCATAAGGTATTTAATATTCTTGAGTCCTATATCCACACCTGACCAGATTATATAAAGCCCAAGCAGAATGCCTAAGATTGGATCAATCTTTGGATACCCAGCCATTGCAATGAAGAATGAGATTATAACTAACCCTGATACCAGCATATCATTCCTGTGGTCAACAATTATGGCTTTCAACGCTTCACTTTTTGTTTTTTTTAGTATTTGCTTTGTATAGATAAAAAGAAACCCCTTGACCAGGATTACTATCAGATAGATTGCAGCCAGATATGTGCTTATATAGATTGCAGTGCTATCAAATAGCCGGGAAAATGACTTATGGATTATCTCAATTCCTATAATTGTGATAAGGACTGCAATCACCATTGCTGCAAGCGGTTCAGCTCTGTGATGACCAAATGGGTGGCATTCATCAGGATGCTTTGCAGACACTTTCATGCATATGTAGATTATGATTGATGTTACACAATCAATCGCAGAATTGATTGCATCAGATATCACTGCTATGCTATTGGTGATTAGACCAATGGCTAATTTGAATATCAGGAGGCAGACATTCCCTATGATTGTGATTATATTGAGTTTTTTGACTTCAGGTTTTATTTTTGCCACCTCTCTGCATATGATATTATCTTATTGTTGAGCTGATACATCGCAATCATTATTCTTTCCCACAAGCTGACATTTTCCAGACTGATAAGTGCAGTTTCTTTTTCAGAGTATATCTCTCCAATCTCATCATGATACTCTACATTTATATTTATATTGTTCTCACCAATTCCTAAGCTTTTAGAGTTCATGTTAATCTTAAACAGATTATCAATATCAAGCTCTTCGATATGCCATTTGTTCTCAACCCCTCCAACATCCAGTACAACAGATATATTTTTTGGGATTGACATTGAACTTTTTACCAATGTGAAATGTAATGTATAATTTTCATTGTATCCTATGCTTGCGGGAATTGTGATATTGGTTATTGCTATTGATGGCTTATCAAGGATAGAGAAATCCACAAGCGCAAGTTTTGTGAACATAGCATTTTTGGCTATTACTGATTTTTGCTGCATACCTATTATCTTGCTCTTTAGCATGAATCTTGCTTCATATTCCTGATTTATTGGTATATCATAACTTTGGCAGTCTTCATCCAGGCATACTTCCACACCTTCCAGAAGGATATTGCCTGCATTTTTGACTTTGCAGATTATTTCTGCTTCTTCCCCCAAATAAATTATATCTCTGTCAGTATCACAATTAAGAAGGACATCAGCAGAATATGCCTTTACTTCCTCTTCTTTTTTCTGTTCCAGGATAGTTTTTATCCTATCATATGAGAGCATTCCATATTCATGATATGAACTGAACTCAACAGTAATTGTTTCGTTTCTTTGGCTCATGACAGTGATTGGAAACTTGTACCTCATAGAATCATCAAGTTCGCTTTCCACTTTCAATATCCAGTATAAAGTCTTGTTTGCATACGGCTCCAGAACTATGCTTGTTTCAGGTTTATTGATAATGCTGATCTCTTTTGGCTTAGCAAGAAGCAGGCTTGTTGCAACATAATAATCCTTAAGGTTTATCACATTGACTTCAAACAGCTGGTATGATCCAAACTTGACAGCCTTCTTGAGAAAACTGCCTTCCAGCCCAATCATCGGATTCATTATCCTGCCTTTCTCATACTCATCCACAGATACTTCAAGTTGTTGTGTATTGATATCTATATTTTTTGCCTGCCATTCATACTTTGTTGTTGGATCGCCAGGGTCAGCTGATTTCTTTAGCGCAATATGGCTTGGATCCACAGAGCCATGCTGGCCATATGTTGGGTCAAAAGGAATCCATCCCTTGCCTGGAAAATAGACCTCAGCCCAGCCATGAGGCCCCCATCTCTCCACAAACAAATCAGAGTTTGTGTATGCTATGCCTGATATAAACCTTGCCGGAATCCCCAGTGCCCTTGCCATGGCAATAAAGAGTGAAGTAAGCTCATCGCATACTCCCTGCCTGTTTTCCAGTGTCCAGCTTGCGCTCTGTGAGATGCTTGCAGTAGTTGTGCTGAGATTGTATGCTATGTTGTCTTTTGTCCATGTGGCAAGCTTGTCAACAATAACATATAAATCATCCTCTCCTGCTGCAAGATTTGATGCCAGTGCAACTATGTCAGGGTCATGCGAATCTATATGTGTTGTACCCAGAATATATTCTCTTATCTCCTCGCCGAAATCTTCTTTGAGAGGATAATGTATCTTATTCCTGATTTTTGTTATGGCATTTGATACTTCAATATCTGCATTATATCCAAACTCCAAATCTTCTGCAAGTGGATCAATCCATTCGAAGAAGAGAGAGTCTTCTTTTATTTCTGCATCTGGCCAGGGAGTCAATGACCTAATTTTCTGCCTCGCACTTTCTCTTGGAAGAAACAGCATATTTGCCCGTATGTAGGTTATCTCATAAACAGGCTTAAGCGCATTAACCTGCAGACCTGTTGAAATTGAAAGATTTATCCTGACATACTCAATATTATTGTAGAACTCCTCTTCCTCATCATCTGCTTCAGCAAGGGTTGGTATTGAAACTATAATCATCATAAGAGCAATCATAAAAAAGCCAGCAATGATTCTTTCTTTTATGCAGTTTAATTTCAATCTTTTGCATCTTATGCCCATTTTAGTTAAATATGAGGAGGGAATATTTAATTGTTTTGTTTAATCATAAGTAGAAAGTCTGCTATTCAAGGAGCACCAGCATCATCAGGTCAAAACTTCTTCCTTACTCTTATCTTGCTCGTCGCGGGGGGAAGCCCCCTTCGGGGACGCAGAGCCTTCTAAAAACACATCCCCAGTTTTGAAGATGCTTGTGCTCCGT
>JAGLGH010000130.1 GCA_023144115.1 Nanobdellota archaeon
TTCATAAGCCAGTCTGGCGCTCTTGCTGACAGCATAATAGACTGGGCAATTGAAGCAGAATATGGATTCAGCGCAATAATAAGCATAGGCAACCAGGCAGACCTTGATACATCTGATTTCATAGAATGGCTTGGAAACGACCCACACACAAAAGCCATCGCATTATACATTGAAGGACTTGAAGATGGCAGGAAATTCATAGAGATTGCAGGCAGGATATCAAAAAACAAGCCAATCATTGTGCTAAAAGGTGGAAGGACAGAAAAAGGACAAAAAGCAATAAGTTCGCATACTGGAAGCATTGCAGGCTCATACAGGATATACGAAACTGCATTCAAACAATATGGAATAGAAATTGCAGATAATGTTGAAGAACTGTTTGACCTCGCAAAAGCCCTTGCCAACCAACCGCCATGCAAAAAAAACTCTATAGCTATTATCACAAACGCCGGAGGACCAGGTGTGCTATGCGCTGACTTCTGCGAAAGCAGGGGTGTAAATCTGGCAGAACTCAAAGATTCAACTATCTCAAAACTTGACAAAAGCGGCAAGATGCACCCAGCATACTCCAGACAAAACCCTCTTGATCTTGTAGGAGATGCGCTTCCTGAAAGATACGAAGCTGCAATAAACACATTATTATCTGAAGATTACATAAGTGGCATGATAATTATCCAGACACTGCAGACAATGACAGACCCTATAAAAGATGCAGAGATTATAATCAAAGCAAAAAAAAGATTCAAAGATAAGCCCATTGTTTGCGCATTCATGGGTGGCATGTTCAGCAGGAAAGGCATGGAACTGCTTGAGACAAACAAAATCCCGAATTATAACGACCCTAAGAAAGCAGCAAGAGCTATGAAAGCTTTGATTGACAGAACAAAAATAAATGGAATGAAATGAAAAAAGAAATAATTTCTATATTTTTTACATTGATATTAATTTTAATTATTCTTATTACAGGATGCCAGTCAGAAGACATTAAAACATGTGAAATTATGAATGTAAGTTATGAAGAACCTGAAGAATATCAGGAAGGCACTCTGGCATATGAAATCACAAGCACATACAAATATACTAATTTCAAAGACAATGCGATCATTGGCGGCTCAGTAGTAAAGGTAAAAAATACTGATACTCAATCTGGAAATTTTACAGTTGAGGTAACATTCACATTAGCAAATGGAACTTCTAAAACCCTTCAGCTTGAGCAAATGATTCCAGCAGGAGAATCCAAAGATTTTAAGCAGGAAACTATTGTTGATACAGAGATTGAAGAAAATATAGATGTAGGTGGCAGTGTGATTCCTCCTGCAAAAATCCTGACAAAGAATGTAACAAAGTATCGGATGGAAGAAGTTTGTTATTAGACAAAAATAATTGTTTCTTAATCCTGAGACTTTAACTCTTCTTCAAACTTCTTTATAAAATCATTGCATTTCTCTAATCTCTTCAATGCCAAATCTTTAAAAAAAGGTATTGAAAAATTAGAATCAACCTTCTTCTTTGCTATAGGATATTGCTCAGCCCAGTATCTGCAATTATCAATAGGTGACCTTTTCTTTTGAGATGAAAAACTGAACATTCGCCATACA
Organism: Nanobdellota archaeon; assembly: GCA_023144115.1. Taxonomy (GTDB): domain Archaea; phylum Nanobdellota; class Nanobdellia; order Woesearchaeales; family JAGLGH01; genus JAGLGH01. The sequence continues at coordinate 1,599 of JAGLGH010000130.1, forward strand.
TTCAAATATCCCAATTCATCCAGATCATCTGAATTCTGCAAAATCTCAATAATCTTCAACTCCTGGTTTATAGAATGGTGATTAAGGATTACATCTGCAACATGCTTAATCAATTCACTATCTTTCACACCTAATTCTATGAGTATCTCTTTTGCCTTTTTTGCTCCTTCTTTGCAATGATGTATATCATCCAAACCCATATTTATTTCTGAGCCATTTGTAAAACTGACCTTTCCAACATCATGCAGCAGACAGGATAAAGCTAATGCTTCTGAATCTATTTCAACATCATTTTCATTGACATATCTCAACGCCATATTACAGACTCTTACTGCATGAACATAACGATAATTATAACCCCCGCCCCTTTCAGTATATTCAGAATATAATCTATTGATATATTCCTTGACATCCTTGATAATCTCATTTGAATCCATTTATATTACTTCAACGAATTTATAAGTTTATATAAATGTTGTTTTTCCATTTTATTCATTCATCATTTTTTCTTTTTTTATACTCATTAAACATCTCTTCTGTCGGTTGATTCTCTATAA
>JAGLGH010000131.1 GCA_023144115.1 Nanobdellota archaeon
TCTCCTGCAAGTTTTCCAAATTTTTCTGGCTCACCTGATACTCCAACAATATAAGCCCCATTTTCTTTTCCAGCTCTTGCTATTTCCACTCCAGACCAATCATCAAAATCGCCATGATTATTCCCTTCTAAACAACCATCAGTAAAAATAATATCATAATTATTTTTTGTTATTTTTTCAAGAGCAGATGATTTATCTAAAGCTACATCCACCTCTACATTATCTGACATTCCTTTAATTTGCGCATATCTTAGCATAGATTTATGAAAAAAATTCGAATAATCTTGATCATCTTCCACAATAAGTATCTTTTTATTTTGCATTTTGTTCCCTTTTGATATTTTTCAGATTTTATGAGTGATTAAATAATAGTATCATCATATAGTTCCCATCCTAGCCCTACTACTCGTTCTTTTTGAGGCGTTTTCCACTCAAACTCCTGACCTCGTTTTCTTTTAAAATTATCTATTAAAATTACATCTGGTTTAATATCATCAAAAAAAGCACCTTGATACCTTTGAAATTCTCCAAGAGATTCTTTTTTATTTAAGATTAAACCTGCTAATTGATGTATTTTATTTCCTAAAAAATTATTTGTCAAACTCTTTGGTATTGAATCAGATTTGTCACAACAAGTACAATAATGTCCTCCACCAGAACGAGTATTATGACCCATAGTATTTTCAGGTTTATAATAACCATAATTCATGAAATCAATATCCTTGTCAGAACCTTCACTACGCATTTTATGAGACACCACTTTACCAAAAAAATCATATTTAGGACCATATAAATCATAAAATGTACTAACTATAGCATTAAACATAACTTTTTTAACTTCCTTTGTCCCTGGATTATTTTCTACTGTTTGAACAAGATCTTTAATTTTGTTGAAACATTCTTTTTCTTTTATTTCATCAACATAAAAATTTCCAAAATCATTCATACTTCTAAGATCACCAGAATAACTAGTTGCCATGTATTTTGTAAAAAGATCAATAGTAGTATCTTTTATTTTTGCGGCAAACTCTTTTGCTTCTGTGGAATTTCTTATTCTTTCATCTTCTTCTTTTTGTTGTTTTTGTTTTATTGTTTCAAATCTTTTCCATCCAAGTCCTAATGTATAAGAATTTCCAGAAGAACTGCTATGCACTCTATCTAAGATATTTACATCTGGATTAATATCATCAAAAAAACCACCTTGAAATTCTTGCCATCTGAATTTTTTGTTTTTATTTAAAATCAAGCCTGCCAATTGTCTGGTTTTCACCTGATAAAAATCACACCTCGAACAACTATTATCTGTACTCCATTCACTTTCATATCTCTTATCTTCGTTTTCCAATATTTTTTTAGTGAGATGTGGAATTTCAGCTTTTTCATCTTGATACATTTCATAGAATGTGTCAACTATAGCATTGAACATTACCTTTTTAATATCCTTTCCCCTTGGATTATTTTCTACTTCTCTAACAAAATCTCCAATTTCAGTGAATTTCTTTTCTTCTTTTTCCATATCACCACGCATCGACCCATCTGAGTCTTGAAAACTAGCTCCAATGTATTCTTTAAAAAGATCAATTGTAGTATCTTTTATTCTTTCTACTTCCCCACCTATGTCTTCTAAATCACCGATTATATTGTTTATTCCCATTTTATTCATTCCTCCTTTTTTAATTCGAAATTGCTGTGCAATTTCTAATTTGTTAGGAATGATTTCCATTCCCAACATACGCCAGATTCTGTCTGACTACTTACTCATTAGTGAATACAATTAACAATAATAACATTTATCCTCCAATTTGGGAGCACAACCAAAACATTTAAATATAACTTCATTTTCACACACAAATCATGGACACATCTATACTCAAAGACTTAGGGCTTAGTCAGGCTGAGATTAAAGTTTATATTACACTGCTTGAATTAGGTGAAAGTTCAGCAGGCAAGATCCTGAAAAGATCAGGACTTCAGAATTCTGTTGTGCATAGAGCATTAAACTCCCTTATAGAAAAAGGAATCATAAATTACATCTATGAAGGCAGGATAAGAATTTACCTAGCAAGTGAACCAGACTATTTCTTAAATTATATTGATGACAAAAAAGAAAGATTCAGGCAGATTCTTCCTGAGCTTAGGGCAAAACAGGATTTTACTAAAGATCATGAGATGGCTTCAATCTATAAAGGGATTAGAGGAATAAAAGAGGTTTACAGTATTCTAAGAACTGAAAAAGCAAAAGAGTATCTCTCTTTTGGAGGAGGAAAGCAATGTGAAGAAAAGATGGGAACTATGTGGTGGAAAAATCACCATATAAAAAGAATAGCAAACAAACTCCCATCAAGACAGGTGTTTGATGAGACAGTAAAGGTTTTTGGAAAAGACCTGACTAAAAAAGCTTTATCAAAAGTAAGATATCTTTCAGCTGAATTTTCTCAGTTCCAGGAAACTGTTATAGTAGGTAACCTGACTGCAATCACAATCTTTACAGAGAATGCATATAGTATCCTAATAAGAGATAAGAGTGTTACAGAGGGATATAAAAAATATTTTGAGTTTTTATGGAAGAATGCAAAATCATAAATTACCCAATCTGATACCTAAGAACAGCACCAATCCCCCCAATTCCATCCAGCTTCTTGCCACCCTCATGTTCATTTGATATAATAAACACTTCCCCTTTCATTGACTCTACATCCTTTAACATACCTTCAATAAAATCATAGCTGCCATCTTTCCTTGCATTCATAATCTTGCTGTCTGTGATAAGCAAGACTGCAACAGC
>JAGLGH010000132.1 GCA_023144115.1 Nanobdellota archaeon
TGAAATTATACATTTTGTAATTCAAAGTAATTTATTAGATAAAAAGCAGAAAACTAACAGGGCTTGACAAATGCTGTTTTTTTGTGTACAATGTAAAGTTCCGATGATGGAGAATTATGTCCAAGAATTGAATCATCATTATTGGAACCTGTCTGTTTTGTGAAAATAAAACGGACGGATTTGCCGATAATTCGGCAGTATTGATCATTGATAAATAGTCGTCAAATTTTGAAGCATAAACATGCGGAATGAATTTTTGATGGCTCAGAAATAAAAATAAATTAATATGGAGTGATATATATGCCGATAATAGATTATGGTAATGGATTAAATGAGGGAAATAATGGAAATGAAGGAAATGATTTAACAACAACGGAAACAAAAAGAAACTCAGGAATAGGTCTAGTTGATCTTCAATGGATAGGTCCTCTTCTAGTCATTGTTGCTGCTGTTGGATGGCAATGGAAGGCACCCGGAATACTTATTCTCCTTGTTTTCTTCGTTTTCCTAATTACAGCCATTATTCTTATGGCTAGGGATAACATTTGGTGGACGAGTGGAGTACAAAATGCTGCAGTAGGCATAATGTGGGGTACTGGAAATTCAGCTGTACTACATCGTCTTATTGTTATTTTAGGTGATGATGTTTTTTGGCTTGATGGATCTGGGAATAGACATGAGGCATTTTGGTTTGAAAAAGAATTTAACATTTGGTGGATGGGTCCTATTGGTTCTGTTTATACTTTTGAAACTCTAGAGGTTGAAGAAGTTAGAGAAGAAGTGGAATCTGAAGGACAAGAAAATGTTAGAGAAAGCAGGAAAATAGTTAGAGTGCTTCATAACCACATCAACATTGATAAGGAAGAAACTCTGGTATTGCTTATTCCACCAATTCCATGTGCAGAGAATTTTGATGTCATAATTAGTGTAACCATGTTTTACATAATCAAGACAGCAAGAGATGCGTTAAAAGCTTGGTTTAATGTTACAGACATTGCTAAAGCTATGAGTAACAAAACGGAGGCTGCTATAAAAACAAAAGTAGGGAGCAAGACCTTCGATGAATTACGAGGAGGAACAGTTTCTATTGAAGAGGAGGCATGGACCAGACTAGATGATGGTGGGCATATAGACGAAATGAAACAAAATTGGGGTGTACAGGTAAATCATTTTGCTGTTAAAGATGTGACAGCAGAAAAGGTTGTCGCAGATGCCCTAAAAAGTGTTGCAATTGAAGAAAAAAATGCCAAGGCTTTAGTAACTAAAAGCAAAGGAATAAGTGATTCTGATGTTCTTCTAGGAATAGGGGAAAAAAGTCGAACCACAGCTCAGTATGAAGGTTTTGCAGATGGTTATGCAAAAGTTGCAGCTATTGCAAATGGAGCTGGTATTCGAATGGAACAGCTTAGAACTTTGCAAATAATGCCAAATGCAAAGATAATTTCAATGCCAGATTTCACAGGAGCATTAAGTGATGCTACTGGGAAAAACGAAAGAACCTTGGCGGCAGATTTAATTGCAGCTGGTTTTACACTGGAACAATTCCAGCAGGAATTTTTCAAAGCGAAGCAACAAGAAGAAGGAAATGAGGAGATATGATGTTGAAGAAAGGAATTGAGGTGATCAAATGGGATTGAGTATTTTTTATTTAATTTTTCCCCTTTTGGGTATACTCATAATTCTTTTCTCCTTAATTTTTTATATAAGGAAAAAAGGATCTGTCTCAGAAGCGCCAATTGAAGAACAGCCACAGGTCACAGACCGGGAGGAACAACAAGAAACAAAATTAAGTTCGAGAATTACTATGACAATCGTTGTGGTTGTTATAGCAATATTATTGCTTGCGCTCTTCAACGCCTGGGGAGCGGCAAACAATGAAGCAAAGAAGATTATCAGAACCGATGGTTCCGGTGATTGCGAGGATGAAGTATATCCAGACGGAGTTAAGATCTCTAATGTGAAATCTGATTCCGATCTAAGTTTTACCTCTCTTCAAAAGATCGGGAAAGGAAGGACAAATACTTTATCCTTTTATTACAAGGGTACTGGTGGAAATGTCAGTTTAGTGGTGCTTCCGCTTAAAAATCTTCCTCAAAACCAGATAAATCCATCTAGTTTTGAGACGATGAACTTGACTGATGAATGGACGCTTTACGAAATATCGTTTTGCGCTCCAGCAGAATGTCAGTTTGTTGTCATTCTCAGTGTCCCAGAGGGATGCGAGGGTGAGATCAAAGATTTCAAAATTAAATAAGTTTGGTGGTAGGAACATTTTCGTTCCTACCCATTTTTTTTGTTTATAATGTAATATA
>JAGLGH010000133.1 GCA_023144115.1 Nanobdellota archaeon
TCTTAAGTCTTTAAGGCTCGAGATGTTGTCCTTTTGTAATCTTGCAACTTCTATAATTACTAAATCATATTTTTCTTTAAGGTCCTGATTTCTTTTTAATATTGCATCAGGACTTGATTTAGGCAATTCTTCTAACTTATCTTTAGCAGAATCAGCAAGATACACCTCACAATTTCTTTCAAGCAAGTCATATATGACCAAGAGATTATGCCCATCTATTGCAATATAATCACATCCATCAGGATTATTTCTAACAATTGGCGTGGGAGGTAGTTTATCTTCTTCATGATTAATAATACATCCTAAAATATACCTGATTGTATCTTCTTTAACAAAATCCTGAGATGGTTTAATTTCATTAGGTTTAATATTTATGATTCTGCCCATACACCCTATAATTAAAAGCAGCTTATTAAACTTTTTGTTTCTTGACTGAATCTCCTGTAAATATACTGGGTTCTAGAATTAGATTTATAAACAAATTCTTTTAGAGTTATATTTCCTCAAGTATTTATACTTTTTCTCGCAACCTTTATATATATTCATCTCTTCCAGCAAACCTATGATAAAAGGGCAGGTAATCAGCGGAGAGTTCGGCAATATTCTGGTAAGGCAGAAAAAAGGCGAGGAGATTGAACTTGGTGAACTTCTTATCTCAGACAATGAGAATAACAAAATATTGCTCCAGGCATTTGATATAGCTTATGGCTCCCAGATATCACAGCAAAATCTAGAACTTATATCAGGAATGGATATAGAAGAAGATACATCAGCAGATTTTATGGACCCTCATTTACGCAATTATAAGCTGATACATCTGAAAAACATCCTCAGTATAAATCAGAACAATGCAAAATCATGCAAGATGCTGCCAGATTTCTTTTCTACTGTGCGCAGCATTATTAAAGAAGATCTTAGCTTTCTTACCCAGCCCGGCAATCCAATCTATCTGGGAAAGCTCAGAAGTGGGTCAAAGGTAATAGACGTGAATATATCTCTGCCCGGCAAAGATGTACTGAGTCACCATATACTTATCCCTGCAACCACTGGAAGAGGAAAATCTAATCTTATGAGCTGTATATTATGGGATCTTATTCCAAAATCTTACTGCGCAATGCTTGTGCTTGACCCGCATGATGAATACTATGGCAGGAACATGCTTGGGCTAAAAGACCATTCAGCAAAAGACAAGCTCGAATATTTTTCCCCAGATCCACCGCCAGGATGTAGAACTTTAAAGATAAACCTGCGCTTGCTCAAGCCAGGGCATTTCAATGGCGCAGTAGATTGGTCTCCTGCGCAGAGAGAGGCTCTTGCAGCATATCACAAGATGTTCAGGGATGAATGGATAGAATCCATAATCCTTGAAAAACCTCTTAATTCGCAATTCCATGAGGGAACTCTTGCTGTTGTAAAAAGAAGGCTTATGCAAATACTAAACATAGATTTTAATGAAGAAAAACTCAACTGCGAAGGTGTATTTGACATCCAGGCAGGAATGACAACAATTACAGATATAGTGGCTGCTCTTGAAGAAGCAAAGACAGTAATCATAGATACATCAAGTTTCTCAGGAGCAATTGAGATTCTTATCGGCAGCATGGTAAGCTCAGAAATATTCAGCAGATATAGGTATTATAAAAACAAAGGGTTACTAAAGGACAAGCCTGTTATCTCTATAGTCCTCGAAGAAGCGCCAAGAGTGCTTGGAAAAGAAGTGCTGGATAAAGGGCCAAACATTTTCTCAACAATCGCAAGGGAAGGCAGAAAATTCAAGATAGGGCTTATAGCAATAACACAGCTTCCCTCTCTTATCCCAAGGCAGATTCTTGCTAACATGAACACAAAGATAATACTGGGAATTGAGATGGCTCCAGAAAGGCAGGCAATAATAGAATCTGCATCACAGGATATCTCACAGGATGCCAGAGCAATCGCTGCGCTTGACAAAGGAGAAGCTATAGTGACATCAAACTTCGCAAGGTTTGCCCTACCAATCAAGATACCTTTATTCAAGGATTTTGTAAAGCATGATTTGAAAGATTCAGAAGATGTTCAGAAGGATTTTAATGGGATTGATATACTGTAAAACAAATAACAGCCCTGGGGAGATACTCACATGATGCGTTGCCGCCTCACACACCCACAGTACAATTACTCACTCTGTTCGTAACTGCACTCGAAAAACCAAATAACGGCCCTGGGGAGATTCGAACTCCCGGTCTACAGCTTACTTCTAAACCAGAGGTTCTCTGATTTGCAATAGGAGGCTGTCGCCTTATCCAGACTAGGCTACAGGGCCATGATTATATTTATCAAGAGATACTCTATTATTTAAAAAGCTTTTTATAAAAATTCTGATTCTCTTACTGAATGTATAAAATAAAGCAAATCCCAGAAGATTTTATTGTAGATGAGATAACTAACATAAAGCCTCAGAAATCAGGTAGATACATCTATTATAAACTTAAAAAAACCAACTATACAGTTCTAAGAGCATTGGAACATATAGCAGCAAAATTGCGCATCCCACTAAAAAAGATAGGATTTGCAGGAACAAAAGATAAACTTGCGATAACAACACAATTCATTTCATTTGATTCAGTAAAAAAAGAGAAAATTGACAACATAACATTAAAAGACATCAAACTTGAATTCTTCGGATATGGAGACGAGCCAATCTCCTTAGGAGACCTTGAAGCAAACCAATTCTGTATCATCATAAGAAACATGGAAAAAAAGCCAAAATCAATCACTGAACTTCCAAATTGTTTCGGTCCACAACGATTCTCTGACAACAATACAGATATAGGTAAATCAATAATTAAAAAAGATTTCAGGAAAGCTGCAGAGATGATAGCAGAATCTGACAACCAATTCACTACAACTTCAATGACATATCTCAAAGAAAGACCAAATGACTATATAGGACTTATAAGGCAGCTGCCTAAAAAGCTTCTCATGCTTTACATCCACAGCTACCAGTCATATATCTGGAATGAGACTGTCAGGCAGCTTATCACCAAAGGCATAGAAAAAGACAGGGTTGAGATCATAGGGTTTGCAACAGAACTAAAAGATGATGAAGAAGGAAACATAATAAAATCTATAATAAATAAAGATAATATAAGCCAGAGGGATTTTATAATAAGAAGCATGCCTGAATTAAGTTCAGAAGGTACTCAAAGAGACATGTACATAAAAGTAATGAAACTTAACATATCTGAACCTGAAGAAGATGATATTAACAAAGGAAAAAAGAAATATAAAATTAAATTTATTCTGCCAAAAGGCAGCTATGCCACTATTGTCATTGATCAGATTGCTGCATAACAGCAAGAGTACTATCAACAAGATCAGGGATATGAGACCCTTCTGCAGAGACATTGTGCAATATGCCCTGATTCTCATAGTAAGCTATCAAAGGCTCAGTCTGCTTTTTATATACTTCAAGACGCTCGACTATAATCTCTGGGGTATCATCCTTTCTCTGGTACAACTCACCATTACATCTGTCGCAGATATCTTCAACTTTTGGAGGGATATTGGTAAGGTGGAATATTGCGCCGCATCTCTTGCATACTCTTCTTCCTGAAAGCCTCTGGATAATAACCTGCTTTGAAGCGACAAAATTAATGACTCCATCTACAGTAATTCCATTATTCTCCAATGCTTTTGCCTGAGGTATTGTTCTTGGAAAACCATCAAGTATGAATCCATCCTTGCAGTCATCCTCGCCCAGCCTGTCCTTCAAAAGGCTTATAACAAGCTCATCAGGCACAAGCCCACCAGAGTTCATATGCTCTCTCGCTTTGATTCCAACCTCAGTGCCTGCTCTCACAGCAGATCTGAGCAAATCCCCAGTTGATATCTGAGGAATATTCAGCTTTCCAATAACTCTTGCAGCTATTGTGCCCTTGCCGATTCCTGGCGGCCCTAAAAATATAAATCTCATTTTTTCACCCCATGTATTTTATAGATTCATCCTTAAAAGTCTCAGATTCCCAAGCCTGTTTCAGCTTATCCGCAATCTCCTTAAAACCCAGCTTAAGCCTCTGCCATTTACTAAAAACTTCACAAATAAATTTCGCAATCTCCTGATCTTCATGATTTATCGCAATGCATAAAGATTTCCTAAGAAGAATCATCATCTCCTTATGAAGACGCAGAATTTTATCCTTATCTGATTCATCCATCACCCTTGTTTCATAAATAGAAGAATAAGATGAGGCATCAGGATATAAGGCATCTTCAAGTATCTTAACAGCATCATATATCTTTTGCACCATCTTTTCCATGATTGCTCGCAACAGATATTTTGCATCCTCAAGAGAATATATCTCAAATTCAAGATCTAAAGAATTATAATCAGGTAAATCATACTCTTCTGCCAGCGCATCATACCTTTTTTCTATACCATCAGTTTCCATCAGATATTAGGTATATAAGGGTTGTTTATAAATCTTTACAAAAACTTT
>JAGLGH010000134.1 GCA_023144115.1 Nanobdellota archaeon
GAGATGTGGGAGATGTTTGGACAGGATGGAATGGTATCTCTTGCCCAATGGCCAAAATACAATGAATCAATGATTGATGCAGAGGCTGAAGCATCTGAAGAGATGATTGAGAATACAATAAGAGACATCAGAGAAGTCCTCAAACTAATGGGCAAAGATAATCCTGATTTAATCAAGATTATTATTTCTGCAGAATGGAAATATGATTTTATAAAGCAGTTGAAGCCAATGCTTGAAAAGACAAGGGATATGGGAGCAATACTTAAGGAACTGATGGCAGGAGATCTCAAGGCTTATGGCAAAGACATATCAAAGTTGGTTCCAAAGCTTATCAAGGATGTGACAAAGATTCCAGAAACTGTTCTCGGTCAGGACATAGAACTTCATACTCTTGACAACAGCAGCGACCAGATTGGCAAGGAATTTGCATGCAAGGTTGAAGTCATCAAAGCAGAAGATTCAAAAGAATCAAAAGCCAACCAGGCAATGCCTGGCAAGCCTGCGATTATAATAAAATAATCATTGCATATAAGTGTTGAGACTTTTGATATGAAAAAAGTGCTGCAAACATACCATGGACATCTTGACATACTGAAAAAATAATTTAAGCCCATCTTCCTTCTTTTTGCCAAACGTCAAATCCCTCTCCATTGACATAAGACATAAGTATGGGCCAAAGACTGTTTAGATCTCTTGAAGATATTTGGTCAGTGTCAAAGTTTCTTCTCTCAAAACTAAAGTCTGCCATTATTCCACAAAGTTTCTCTTTATTTCGCGTTCCAAGTTGTGTTCCTGGAACTGGAGTTACGTTAAATAGGATTGCATAATCCATTCCCCTTGTCCTTAACCACTTTGCGTATTCTGCAGTTCTTACAACATCTGAGATAGATTCTGATTCAAATCCAATCATGAATCCTCCAAATACACTAATACCTCTTTGATTTAGGTAATTTACGACATCTCCTGCAAGCGAAGGCTCTATGAAGTACTGCTGTTTTTTTGCAGCAGTCATAATCTGCAGATTTGGAGTCTCTAACGCCAAGTACATCCTATATCCGCCCGAATCTGCAATATGATCAATAAATGCAGTATCCACTTTCTTGCCTTTCACTAATTGTGAAATGCTGACGCCTCCAATCTCAGTCCAAACCAAGCCTTTCTCCTTGAATAGTTTCATTATTCTCAAAGCTCTCTTTTTATCGACGAAAAAGTTGTCATCTTCTACAACAATCTCTCTGTATCCTAGATTAATTAAGTGATTTAAGTGAGATTCTATATACTCTTCAGAGTTCTTTCTCCACCGATTTCCGTGCATTGCACGAGCTCCACAAAAATCGCAAGTCATTGGACAACCCCTCGTTGTGAAAAACTCTGCAATCTTTTCGTTCTTTGCAATTCCTCCGTGAAATCGATTCCCTCCATAATCTATATGCCCTATCAAGTCGTATGCTGGAAATGGCAAGGCATCTAAATCTGATATAAACTGGCGAGGAACAGTACTTACAACCCTTCCATCATCCATGTATGCAATTCCGGTTATTGATGATAGACTTTGTTGATCTATTCGTTCTTGTAATATTGCTTGCGAGAGTTCTAAAAAAGAGCGTTCTCCTTCACTTCGAACCACAAAATCTATTGATTCGTTTTTTAGTATCTCTCCATATTCGTGTGAAACATGGTTTCCTCCAATAACTACCTTAACATCAGGGAAACTCTGTTTTATCAACGCAGTTGTAGCAAGAGTCGGTTCTATTTGCGAACTAGCAGCAGTGCTTACACCAATTATTTTTGGGTCGTACTCTCTAATCCTGGCAATAATTTGCTCATCCGACAAACCGTATTGGAGTAATTCTTTGCCATCTATAGAAGATAGTACTCCTGTTTCTATTTCTCTATCCCAGCCTTCAGCAGCAGCGTCTAATATTGCAGATGAGATTCCTGCTTGTCTTATATAACTAGCAATTGATAACACTCCGATAGGCATTGCTATTCTTTTCAATTGATCTGCATATCTTACTTTTGGAGGTATTACAAATAATACATCCGTTCCTTTTGAATTTTGATTTTTACTTTTTTTCATTTTAAACTCCTCGTTTCAAAATCAATTATGTATATTTTATTTTCCCTCGTTTTACTTTTGGGGGTGATGTAATCACTTACCTGTAAGAAACAATAATTTATTTATTAAATCACCTATCAAAATTCCCTCAAAAACAAAAACATTTAAATATGATTCTATGTTTTTAAGTAAAAATGAGCCACTTAGACCTTAAAGATAGACGATTACTTTTTGAGTTGGATCTCAATGCCAGGCAGCCAGTATCATATTTAGCAAGAAAACTTAGGTTAAGTCGGGATGTTGTTAATTATAGAATAAAGAGATTAGAAGAAAATAATATCATCAGAGGTTATAGGACTATTATTGATACTTCAAAATTAGGCTACACTTTTTATAGGGTATTATTTAAGCTTTTCAATTGTTCTGGTGATGATGAACAGGCGCTTATTGAGTTTCTAAAAAAAGAGCCTAATGTATGGTGGATTGCTACTCTGGATGGCCTGTTTGATTTCAATTTTGCAGTATGGGTCAAAGATGAACATGAAATGTTTTTGCTTCAAAAAAGGTTATATCAGAAATTCAAATCAATCATAAAAGAAAGTCTTGTCTGTCCAGTTATAAGATATACTCAATTAAGCAGGAATTATTTTCTGAATCAAAAAGTTGCCAGAAAAGAAATAATAATTGGCACGCCTGATGTGGAGATTCTTGATGCCATAGATTTAAATATTTTAAAGATGATTGCAATAGATGCTCGTATATCTTTAGTGAATATATCCAGCAAAGTAAGGATTGATCCAATAGCTGTCAAACATAGGATTAAAAAATTAGAATCAAAAGAAATTATAAAAGGATATAAACTGGATCTAAACTTTACAAATCTCAAAAGAGATTTTTATTCAGTCAAAATTAATTTAAATTCACTTGATCAACTAATGACTATAATAGAATATGTCAAGAGCATCCCTGAGGTTAATGGTATTATTGAATCATTGGGAAGTTATGATATTGAATTTGATTTAGAAGTCGAAGATTCAGAAAGATATTATGAGATTATTGCTATTCTTAAAAAGAGATTCTATTCAATCAGAGAAATTGTTTATTTTCGTGTTCTAAAGAATTTTAAGGTATTATTCATGCCAGAAATATAAGAAAAAAGATAAATAAAAAAATAAAAACCTTAAGCAGTCACTTTAGATATCAATGAACCAGATGCTACATGTGACAATCCTGATGCTGCATTTGTATAAGCTATCTTAAGATCTGCATTTAGCTTTGATCCTTCCTGGCCTATTACGTTGGTACATCCTGTAAATGTAAACGTATCCTTAGCTCCATTAGTCATATTCATAGTATTAGTGGACGTGCAGGTTTCATTGTCAACGACTATGCTTGCCTGTGCATTTCTCATCTCAAATCCTAAACTATTCTGCATTACTATACTTACAGCCCCTGTATCAACTACTGTAAAGTCTAAACATGCCATTCCACTTGGTAAAGTGCATTTATTTGGTAAAAATCTGTCTGGACTCAATACTCCAAAATATGCCAAAGCTGCAATTGCTGCAAGAACAACAAGAATTGCCCAACCATAAGTCATCAGGAATTCCATTGCTGCTTGTCCTTTTTTCATCATTTAATTTCACCTCATGTAATCCTTTTTTTATTATATAATTGTCCTATATTATAATGACCTTATAATAACTCATATATAAATATTACTAATATTTTATTGCTTTTTCGTGTTTTTAGAGCAGTTAATTAATTAATTAATTAATTATCAAAATTTTCTATAATCAGAGACTTGCCAGTCATTCCTTTTGATTTCTTAAGTTCCATAATCTCAATAACTGTCGGCGCAATATCCTTCAGGCCGCATCCTTTGCGCAGCTTTGCATCCTGAAATTTATCATCAGCGCTTAGCAGTATGAATGGAACTGGATTCATGCCATGCGCAGCGCGCGGACTCCTGTCAGGATAAAGCATGTTTTCCACATTGCCATGATCTGCTGTAATTATGATGTCATACTTGTGATTGAAGCACTCTTTGACTATCATTCCTATGCAATCATCCACTACCTTGCATGCCTTTATTCCTGCCTTGATATCAGCAGAATGACCTACCAGATCACCATTTGCAAAATTCATCAGTATAAAATCATACTTCTCTTTTTTTATTTCTCTAATAGCTTTTTTTGTGATCTTATAAGCGCTCATCTCTGGTTTCTCAGCATATGACTTTACTTTTGGCGAAGGCACAAGTATCCTGTCTTCTCCATTCTCAGGCTTTTCCTGCTGGCTGTTGAAAAAGAATGTTACATGCGCATACTTTTCAGTCTCTGCTATCCTTAACTGCCTGAGCCCTGCGCTGCTTATTACTTTGCTAAGATTATCCTCCACTCTGAGTTGAGGGAATGCTGTTGGCAGCCTATATTTCTTGTCATATTCGCTCATGCATACGTAATAGATATTCCTCAGTACTTTGTTTCTTTTGAACTTGGTGAATCTCTTTGATGCAATTGCTTCTGTAATCTGCCTCTCTCTGTCAGAACGAAAATCCCAGTCAATGACAGCATCATTATCTTCTATTAGGGCAATTGGATTGCCTGTATTATCTATGATCACACTTGGCCTGACATAATAGTCAGTCTTATCCCCTTTTTTATATGCTTGCTTCAGTGCCTGCAGGACCTCTTTCTCCTTTGCTCCTTTTCCCTCGATAAGCATATCATATGCAGCCTTTGTCCTGTTCCAGTTCGTGTCCCTGTCCATAGCATAATATCTTCCTACTATGGTCGCAATCTTTCCTATTCCAATCTCTTTTGATTTCCTTATGAATCTTTTTATGTATTTCCCTGCGCTTCTTTCTGGAGAATCTCTGCCGTCAAGGAAGCAGTGCGCATACACTTCTTTAATCCCCTTCTCTTTTGCAAGCTTTAATATCGGCCAGATATGATCTGTTGTTCCATGCACTCCCATGTCAGATAACAGCCCAATCAGATGAAGCCTTGACTTATGCTTTTTCGCATGAGCAATTGCCTGATTGATTATCTTGTTCTTGCAGAAAGAGCCGCCTTCTATGCTTTTATTTATCATTTCAAGAGGCTGCCATACTACCCTTCCTGCGCCGATAGTGAGGTGACCTACTTCAGAGCCGCCCATTGTGCCATTGGGTATGCCTACAGCATTCCCTGAAGCTTTCAATATAGTCCAGGGATAGTTCTTCATGTAATAGCTGTCATTCCTGAGGTTTGCAAGCCTTACGCAATTCCCTTCTGTCTTTTTTGTATAGCCCCATCCATCCCTGATGATGAGCATTACTTTTTTTCTCTCTTTATTTTTTATTCTTCTTCCCGCCATTTTTCATTTTCATGAACCTTATTGCATCATTCACAATTACTTTGAAGACACTGCTGACTACTTCTCCTGGGACATTATATTTTTTAGCAGTAGATAAATGCTTTTTTTTCATCTGTTTCATCCTTTCATTATCCACAATTTTCAGGTCATGTCTTTTCTTCAGGTACCTTATTTTTTCTGCTACAACCCATCTCTTGTGAAGCTCTTTTATTATGTTTTTATCTACCCTATCAATCTTGCCTCTGAGACTTTTCAATTTACTTTCCCATTCTGCCTTTTTTTTATTTGTTTTTGGTTTTCCCAGCATTTTTTACAGTTCCTCCATTGAATTGATTACCTTGCTTTCTGAACATGATATAACTCTTCAATCTGCTCAAGTGTGGATATCTCATCAGCTCTCATATCATCTCTTTTGGATTTTATCCTTGGGAATCGCAGTGCAAAACCGCTCTTGTAATTTGGGCTTTTCTGTATCTCCTCATACTCTATTTCAAGCACAGTTTCTGGTTTTATTGTGACGTTCCTTCCTTTGCTGGCTATTATTCTTTCCTTTAACTCCTCTGTCATCTCTGCAAAGCTAAGCCCTTCTGTATCCTTCTCTTTCAGACCTGTGCCTACCTTTCCAATCTCAAGGAAATTGCCGTCTTCATCTATGCATGCGACTGTATAGCTTGTAAGCCAGCCGCTTCTTTTGCCCTCTCCCCATTCTGCTTTGATTATGGTGAGATCCAGCGACTCCATGACTGGTTTTATCTTCACCCCATAACCTACTCTTGAACCTGGCTTATAGGGCGCATCCATATTCTTCATCATGATTCCTTCATTTCCTTGCGCAAGTGATTCTTCATAGAATTTATCAACTTCATTTTCATAATTTAATATTACCTGCTTGGCAAGATTAATCTTGTCTTTCTCTTCTTTGACTATTTTCGTAAGCATCTCCCTCCTCTGGGAGAATTTTTCATTGAGTAGGTTCTTTCCTCCGATTTCCATTGCATCAAATATCTTTACAACCACTGGAATCTCTTTTGTCATTCTTATTATTTCATACTTTCTTTTTATTCTCTGTGATATGTTCTGGAAAGGCAGCCATTTTTTTGTTTTGGGGTCAATGCCTATTATCTCGCAGTCGATTATATAATCTTCTGATTCTATGTTTTTCTTTACACTCTCTACAACATCAGGAAATTGATTGGTTACATCCTCAAGCCGCCTTGTTACAAGTTTTATGATTTCTCCATTCCTGTGGATCTGGAGCCTGAATCCATCATATTTGTATTCGCAAGCGCAGGGTTTGCCTACAGTATTGAAAGCGTCATTGATATTTTTTGCTTTCTTGTAAAGCATGACATTGATTGGCACTCCTACAGTAAGGTCAATTTCAAGCAGGCCTTTCATCCCTTTTTCTTTTGCTGTCCTTGCGACCTTTCCAAAATCATTTGTGACATCATATGCCCTTTGGATTATGTTTATAAGATAGTTGTAGATTTCTCTGGCTGTTTTTTCATCAGGTGCAATAATCAGGTCATAATCTTCAGGATTTTTAATTTCATCAACACCCTTGATTTCTAATATATTCATCTCTTTTGGCTTATTTTCTGCCAGCTTTTTCATGAGTGGATTGAATTTTGTTTCAATAGCTTTGCCGCATTCCATGCATGCTTTTGCATTAGGCACCCATGCCCCGCATTCCCTGCATTGGAAAAATATGCCTGCAACCTTTGGAAAACTGCTCCACATTATAGCATCCCTTATCGCACTCGCGCCAACACCCACCCTAAGTGTTTCAAGAACTGTCCTTGTTATGTATTTCGCCTCTTCTGCAGTTGCTGATGTCAGCAGCTCTGCAATAAGCTTCACTTTCTTGTCAACTGTTCCCTGGCCCTCAAGATCTGCAAGCTTTCTTATGTTTGAGCATACCTTGCTCAATGTGATGTCAATCGAGAATAATGTCTTCTGCTTCTTTATCGGGATAAGTCTTTTTGCCACTTCGCCCAAATCTCCAGTTTTTATCCATTCATTTTCTATCTGTTTTTGACTGATGCCTGTTGCGAGAACAAGTGCTTTCATTATCAGCTTTGCAGCAACACCTATCTTCTTCTCTTCATAATCAGGAAACACCTTTCCCTGAAACAGCAGGATTATGTCATGCAGTTCTTCTCCTTTTGCTTTTGTAAGGATCTGGCTGATATAATAGGTCTTTTCAAGCCTTTTAGAAGTGGATTCAAGTTTTTGATATACCTTGACTATCTCTATATATTTCATTTCATACCTCTCAATATAATGATGTTTCCTCTGCCTTTCTTGATCTTCTTTACGATTCCCTTATCTTCTAGTTCTGCAATCATCAGGCTGATCTTTGCTTCTGAAAGTGGAATCTGCTTCCGAATCTCTTTCTGTGTTGTCCTTCCGCCATTTTTTCTGATAACCTCAACAATATCCTGCAGCTCTTTTGTTATGGATATGAAAGATACTGGCCTTTGCTTTCTTTTTTTTGGTTTTTTTGCATGTTTCCATAATGTCATTATTGCTACAAGTGCAATAATCAGTAGTATTGCTGTGATTATAATTTGCTTATCTATGCCTTCCTTTTCTTCAACTGCATCAATTTCTTCAAACAATGTTTCAGGAAGTGATATATTCCCCTCCTGGATGAGATTTTCATCATCGCCAATATACGGGAATATTATAAGATCAACATTATATTCTCCTTCTTCTATAATCTGGATGTCCTCTGTCGCGTATGCCTCAAGAAGATTGTCAATATACATTCCTGCTGTGATAGTATAATTGCCTAAAGGCACATTGAAGCTGTAGCTTCCTTCCTTAGAAATCATCTTCTGCTTAGGCGATGTATCAATCTCTATGATAACATCTATTGCTTTCTCAAGAGAGATATCATAAACATTCCCTGAAATCTTTGCTGCTGAGACTGCCTGGATGCAGAAAAGCAGAACCAAGAGGGTGAGTATTGTTTTTTGCGCTGAAATGCTCATAATCTTATTATAACAATATTAGAAGTATAAAAATATATCGTTAGTTTTATTCCTACTTGGGTTTAATACTCTGCTCTTCTAAAAGAAGTTTTTCCCATAAGCCCAAAATCAAACATATTTAATCGACATATTTAAAAACAAATACCTGTTCTTCACATATATATGAGGCTGTGGTCTAGTGGCTATGACGTCCGCCTGACTGAAGTTGAAAGAAAACTTTCAGCTTTCAGATCGCGGGAGATCCCCAGTTCAAGTCTGGGCAGCCTCATTTTCTGATATTATTGATGATATTGTTAATACAATCAAGATCATTAAAAATAATTAACATTGGCGAACATTATTCAATCTTATTGTATGCAATTCATTAGTTGAGAAATCAAGATTTGGAGATGCGCGTTTGCACATTTCATATTTGTCTAATGAGAATGGGAGACACACGCCTGAATTTAAAAAAGGCTTAAACACATACAATGGAATTACATACATATTCTCTGGGGCATATGGCTTATTGCCTTGACCTACTATAACATGAAAATGTTCATTATTTTTGTCATAATTAACATACTTCTTTGCCTGCTCCACATTAGTAAAAGGAAAATTCGTGCTCCTGAATTTAAAATCAATATTGAATATATTATCTAAATTTTTAGACCTTATTTTTACATCTCTATTATAATCCTCAGTTATCCTTTGTTGTCTGCGTTGAGTGCAAGCTATAATCTCAAAATCTGTCTCTTGAAACAATTGCAGGCAGTAATCCTCAAAAATATCTCCAGTTATCCTATTCTTATGTTCAATATAATCCTGTGCGGTTTCATAAACTTCAGGTAATCTAAGTCCATATAGGTATTGGATAAACCGTTCTTCAAGTGATCCTGCAAGCCCCTTGTGATCAATCTTTGCAATTTGCTTGCCACCAACATTCTGCACACTGCAGATACCTTTGTATTCATTTGGTTTTGCATTAGCTTTGCCACTATGGCAAAAGAGATAATATTGCTCAGTAATAAGATGAGCTTTTTCATATTCCTTAATATTTGCAAGAGGTAGAGCTTTATTGCAAATCAGCTTTTCGACCAAAGTTTGATTCCTGGCGTCCATAATACTCTTAAGAATCTGTTAGAGTTTATAAATATAATTGTTATTTCCTCCTTTATAGTGGCAACAAAGGGTTTGTTGATATGCCCTTTCAAAATAATTTATTATAGAAATCAACCACTCCATTCACAGCATCATTCAAATCATCACTATTAATCTCAATATCATAATCATAACCCTTTTTGTTATGGATATATCTTTTGTCATAATAATTGATAAGCAGGTATTCTGTGAATTTATCATATTCCTTATTGTCAAGCCAGTCTCTTAGCATCTGCGTATTCTTTTTTCCTATTCTTCCAGCAAGAGAGCCAGTTATTTTATGCAGATCTTCAATTGACTCCTTATTTGAAAAATATTCTCCTCTTATTGCAGCAACCCTTGTCTTGATGTCAGCTTTTAAATTGATCTTGATATCTGATTCTATCTTCCTGCTTATGAACTTCGGCAGGAATACATTTCCTATCTTATTGGATTCTCCCTC
>JAGLGH010000135.1 GCA_023144115.1 Nanobdellota archaeon
CTTCAGGTTTTGCTTTAACTTCAGCCTTAGGCTTCAGTTTTGCTATTCCAGTTGCTGCTTTATCAAGAAGTTTCTGTCCTGCAGGTGTTATTACTCTGCCTTTATGCACTCCTGCTTCTGCCTGCTTTGCAAGACCTGCTTTTTCAAGCTGCTGCAGTATCTTCCTGAGTATATTGCCTGATGCGATTCTGAATCTTGCTGGCTTTACACCCCTGTTCTTCTTTCCGCCGTATTTTACTCTCAACTTAGAGACCCCTATAGGTCCTCTTAAGGCGATTAGTCTTAACACTGATGCTGCTCTCATATACCACCAGTCATCCTGGGAAGGAACACGTTCTCTGCTTGCTCCTGTCTTTACAAATACAGCCCATGATGGCGGCTGTATCTCTTTTGAGTGTTTCAGTTCTTCTTTTACGCCCTCAACAAGTTCTTGTTGTGGGACATCAAACATAGTTGCCATTATGAATCCTCCTAAACAGCAGCAATCAAGCCCTTTTTCAAGGATGCTGCGTGAATTGACATATATTATGCCAAAACTAATTATATAATTTAATAATAATCCTGTATTATTTATAAAGCTTTTGTTTTATAAAAATATACCCCGCCGCTTGCGGCGATTGGGTTTTTGATTTACTTCTTCTTCATATGCACATCTGACTGAGGATAAGGTATTGATATCTTATTCTTGTCAAATTCTTCCTTGACTTTCTTAGTAAGATCCCATTTAAGATCCATGAAAACATCATTTTCTGCGCATACTCGTACAGAAATATTTACAGAGCTATCTGCAAGCTCTTTGACAATTATCTGGGGTTCAGGGTCAGCAAGAACTCTCTTATCTTTTTTCAGGACATTATCAATGATCTTTATTGCCTTATCCATATTATCCTCATAACCAATTCCAAATATCAACTCCATCTTTCGATGTTCTAATCCTGTAAAATTCGTGATTGGGCTGCCCCATATAATAGAATTAGGCAGCGTAACTTTCTGGTTTTCAAATGTATGGATTATGCATGCTGCAATTCCTATTGACTGCACTGTACCCTTTATACTTGCAACCTCTACAAAGTCTCCCACTCTAAAAGGCTTATGAAAAAGGATAAATATGCCTGATGCAAGATTGCCCAGCGTGTCTTTGAGAGCAAAGCCGACAATAAATCCCATGATACCAAGTCCTGCAATAATACCGCTTACATCAACATCCAGATTACTTAGAATAATAACAATAAGGATTGCCCATAATGCGACTTTTATTACATTCTCTATAAATGTCTCTGCAGCCCTGTCAAAATCAACTTTATCAAAGAATTTTGCTACAATCTTTACCAGAATCTTGATTGCAATATAGCCTATTACAATTATAATCAGTGTGTTTATTGCTTTTGGAATAAATGCTTCCATATTTCCTAAGAATCCATTCAACATTGGTGGGATTGTGAATGCCATAGTATAAGTGACAGGAACAAGGAATATTTAAACCTTTCTACAAAATTTTAGGTAAATTTAATATACCAGTACCAAATAAATGCTATAATATGCAAAAAATCATATCAATTGCTGCAGTGACACTTGTTTCTATTTTATTATTCTCTTTCATCACTGGCTGCATAGAGCAAGAGGAAGAAGTGGATAATCAAAGTATGGAGCAATATAGAAATTGCACAGCAGCATGTGCTGCTGTGATTACAGATGACTTTACCACACTCCATTACTGCAATGAGGAGTGCAAGAAACTTTTGGATTAAAAAATTTCCTCAGGGAAATCTTTTAAATCATCATCTTGACAAGGTCTATCATCCTGCAGCTGTATCCATACTCGTTATCATACCATGCCAGCACTTTAATCATGTTGCCGCCCATAACCTTAGTAAATCCTATATCAAAAATGCTTGAGTAAGGATTGCCTATTATATCTCTTGAGACAATTGGATCTTCCATATACTGAAGTATGCCTTTCATTTTTCCCTCAGCTGCTTCTTTCATAAGCTTGTTGACTTCCTCGATAGAAGTATCTTTTTCAACTTCGCATACAAGATCTGTCACAGAGCCGTCAGGCACAGGAACTCTTAATGCAATGCCATCCATCTTCCCTTCAACTTCAGGAATGACTTTGCCCATTGCTTTTGCTGCCCCTGTAGTAGTGGGGATTATGTTCTCTGCAGCACATCTTGCTCTTCTAAGGTCCTTGCATGGCGCATCAACAATCCTCTGAGTGGATGTATAAGCATGCACTGTTGTCATAAGCCCTTTCTTAAGCTTCAGAT
>JAGLGH010000136.1 GCA_023144115.1 Nanobdellota archaeon
ATTATATCATCCTCATCTTTATTGTAAATCCCATCATTTACTCCAAGCACGATTATTTTTATGAACTCATCGCCTTTTGGAGGCGCACTTAATAGAACCTTTTTTGCTCCTGCGCTAAGATGCTTTGAAGCAAGCTCTTTTGTCAGGAAAAAGCCAGTGCTCTCTATCACTACATCAATGCCAAGGTCACCCCATGGCAGGTTTTCAGGGTCTTTCTCTGCATAAGACTTTATCTCTTTTCCGTCTATAATCAGAGCATTTTCTGTAGCTTCGACCTTGCCTTCAAATCTTCCATGCACAGAATCATATTTCAACAGATGCGCAAGGGTTGGGTTATCTGTGAGGTCATTTATTGCCACAAATTCAATATCCTGATCTTTATATCCTGCCTTAAAGACCATCCTTCCAATTCTTCCAAAACCATTTATTGCAACTTTTATCATTAAAACCACCTCGTTTAAAATAATTTTTATATAATAAATCTGACTAAAATAGAACTATATAAATATTTGGTTTAGGACTTAAAAAGTTCCCGCAGAAAACGCTTTAATGAAAACCTTTATAAATTATCTTACAAAACCTTATAGCAGGAGGTTTATAAAATGGAAAAAAATGTATGTTCATCTTGTAAAAAGAGAATAACTAATATTGAAGGATCTGTGCAGTTTCAATGTCCAAAATGCGGTAAAAGCACAATAACTAGGTGCAAAAACTGTAGGGAGATTGCAGCAAAGTATAAATGCCATGATTGTGGCTTTATAGGTCCTAACTAAAATTTTGAGAGGTAATAGAAAATGGCGCAAGCAATAGTTACATTAAAGATAATGCCTAGCAGTCCAGATATAGATCTTGACGACATGGAAGTGAAAATAAAGAGATTTATTGTGCAGTTCGCAGGTGAAGGAGATATGAAAATCGAGAAGCAGCCAATCGCTTTTGGCCTTAATGCTCTCCAGATAATATTTGTAATGGACGAACAGATCGGATCCACTGAAGAACTGGAAAAGAACATTGAAAATATGGAAGGCATAAGCTCAGTAGAAGTCACTGATGTCAGAAGAGCTATAGGATAAGCTTATCTTATTTTATTTTATTTTTCTCATTCCTGCCGGGATCGCATAATTCGGTATTGCGCTGGCCTTGAGAGCCAGTGTCCTCTGGACATCTGGGTTCAAATCCCAGTCCCGGCGTTTAATCTTAAAGGTTTTATTCTTATGAGTACATACCCCCCAGTTTTATTCTACTAAATACTATATTTATATTTTCACTTAAAACTTTAGATAGTCCTCCAACATCTGCATAAATGCAATTATCTATTGCTTCTATTATTAAGTCTAATTAACTTTAATTTACCTATCTTCAGATTCTCATTATTTGTTAAAATCCCTAACGACCTATAAAACTCTCTATCACAAGTCATGAACGAAAGACGACCTTTCTCATCATTATATGCTAGAAATTCAGAAGCAATCTTCATATCTTCATAATCATTTTTATTCTCAAATATATCTAACTCACTTGCTTTAATTCTATTCAGCCATTCTTTATTCTTCTTGAGATCATATTGATTAACTATCTCAAACCTTTTAAATTTACTTAGAAATCTTGTTATTTCAACATCTGACTCTTTTTCTGATTCAATCAAGTATTTTTCCCTAAACTCTGCTAATTTATCGTTATTTTCAAAAAGAGAAATAATTGAATACTCTGAAAGCATTCTATTTATAAACCTTTTAATTGCATCAATATTAGAATTATCCTTATTAGATAGTTCCTTCAATTTCTCTTTTATTTTCTGATTAACTATTGCATTAATCGCAAAAGGACTTAATTTTCTTTTAATATTAACTCTATCATTTTTTAAATCAATTATTGATTTTTCTATTAGTACACAAGCATCTTTTAAATAATTAGAATAAGTATAGATAAAACTAACTTTGACATTATCTAATAATACATAAATATCTTTCCTCTTATATGGTGCCAAGAATAAAAATACAGGAATATGAAAACTATCTAATTCATTTACAAACGCAAATATAACATTAACATCTGAAGAAATTGACATTTTTAATTATACTTTTGAGAGATTATTTTCTGATGGGATAGTGAAATCCTATCTTCTGATAGTACTTTAATTAATTTTTCAGTCTTATTATTATCAGTATCTTTTAAATTGAATAAAACATAAAGTACCCTCATCCACAACAAATCTATCTGAAATAATCTTGGGTTTAATAGTCCTATATTCTTTTTTGAATATTTTCTGTTTTTAAATTTTTCATAAGATGCGCTTGAAGATTCTTTTAAAAATTTGAATACAAGCATTAACTCGTTTAATAATTTAATTTTAATTAATGAAAGATTAGCACTTTGATTATATTTCAAAGAATCATAATATTCATTAGAATACCTAGAAGATTCCAATAATGATAATACTGAAAGGTCCCATTTTATATTAATAATATCCTTATCTCTTACTTCATTAACACAATGTACTTTGATTTCTTCATTTGTTATCCCAAAAATATCATTTATCTCATTAATCTTATTTTCAATTAATTCAATAGTCCATCTTTCTTCAGGAAGTGACATAATAAAATTTTCTAATTTATAAATATCAATTTTTTTCTCTTTTAACTTTTCAAGAATTATTAAAGCATTAATATTATCACTTTTGTCATTAAAAAGTTTATCAAAAATAAAACTGAATGATGAGAAATAATCTTCTACTTGTTCCAAAATAGAATCTCTATTACAAATAATAGTTCTCATAAAACCACAGAGATATCTTTAAGTTTATAAAATCTTCTTTTTATTTTTCAAATGGTGCAATACCTCTCAAACAATGCCCTCCTATCCCCATAACCCTCATAACCCCTAGACAGTAGTCACCGATACAAACCTTTATATATCCCCCATATTCTTTAAACTTAAAGGAGATTATAGTGCAAAACAAAACAAAAATCTTTTTTCATGAGCCAACAGCTACAACAATAGAAAACTACCGTTATGTCAGATATATATCTCATGATTTTATAGATAATATACTGGATATTTCTGATGATGAGGCTGTAATAATAGAAGCTGACCTGATCCCAAAAGGATTTAAAAGCCCGCGAAAATTTATAAAGCATGGTAAAGAAGTTAAGCTAAAGCGTTATACATCTTTAGAGCATATAGTTAAATCAAGAAAAACACCAGTCCAGTTAAGAGAAGAAGCATTTAATAAAATACAGAACAATGCATATCGTGGATATTCTTTCAAGCCATTTATGGCGCCTGACAAAAGGATAAGGGAGGTTTCTTTAGTAGAATGTCTGGAAGGCATAAGAATATACTGCTATGCAAACCAGCAGATAGAAGGAAAACCCTCTATATCTGTAGTGAAATCATACAAAGATTCAAGCGGAGTCGAAAAAGACGGAGCAGATATTATAGTCAAAGTGCCTTCAAGAATCAAAAAAATGGCAAGATACAATATAAAATTCATGTCTGTGCCAATTGTAGATTCGAGGATGAAATGGGGTATTGCTTATGGCATTTCAACTGACCACAACTGCATGCATAAGAAATACCTGATAAGGTTCAAGTACAAAAACGACAAGGAAACATCAAGGCAGTTCAATTTCTGCGCTCATGAAGTTGCCGGGTATCTGGAAATAATCGACCACTTTCACAATAAGCATAAGAATCTTATACCTCTTCAGATGAGCCAGTTTGCAATCCCTACACAATATACTGTCGATTTTTACAAGAAGCTTTGCAATAACAGCCTGATCAGGAAAGACAGCCAGGTCAGGAAGCTGAATAAAGCAGAAAAAGAGATACTTCTATGGGGGCTTGTATACAAGCTGGACCATGATAGCACATTCTACGCTACAGAAAAAGTAAAGGATTATAACTGGAAGAGTTAGCTCTGAAAGTGATACAAAAATTTAAATAACAACTTCGAACTTCATTTATTCATGCGTAATCAGAACAGGATAGGCTTTCATGCCCGCAACTGGGCTGAGCTTGAAAGGGTAGTGAACATTGAAGGAGTCAGCCTTGTAGAGCTGAAGCCTGAGAAGTTAAGGCAGAGGGACAATATTGAGATGTATTTCTATGATGGCAAAAGCTTTGTTATAAATGAACCTATTGTAAAAGAGATTAAGACTATATGTGATGAAAAAAGCATCTGCGCTCAGATACATTTACCATTTGAAAAAAAGAATGATTCTTCTGAAGAACGGGGATTATGCCAGTCAGAAATATCTCATCATCCAATGATTCTTGCAAGGTACGAGATGTTTGGCAGATTATTAGATGATTATGATATTGGGTCTGTTCTCACAACACATCCTCCTACTTTCGGCTTTGGTAGCAAACAGTTATGGAGTGAACAGCAATCTCTTGAAGCAGGAATAGCGCTATATGCAAAAGTTGACATGCTTATAAAAGAGAAGAAATACAGATTCAGGCTTGGAATAGAAAACATGGTGCTGCCAAAAAAGTCAGGCATAGGTAGTATAGGATACAAACCTGAGCACATAGACAAGCTGATAGGCAATACATCTGAGATTGGAATCACTGTTGACTCTGGCCACAGGAGGCTTAATGATGAGATGTCAGTATCAAAGCTGTTTAGCTATGGCCATGTTGTGAATGTTCATTTCCATTCTAATGCTGGAATTCCCTCAGCTGTTGATTACAGGGATGACGAGCACATATTTGCAACGAGAAAAAACCTGCTTTATTATAACAGATATATCAAAACCTTCCGCAGGTTCAGGATGCCTATTGTGCTTGAGATAGACAAGTTAGATAAGTTCAGTGATGAAGAATTGGGCAGATATGTTATGAATCTGAGAAAAGAAATAAATTGAAATTTAATCTCCAAATCATTTTCTCAAAAAATGTTTTATTTTTTTGGCATTTATCTCTTCCATCGGAATATTATAAGTCCAATTAATACCGCAATCAATCCAAATATTAAAGTTATTGTTGAAAACTCAGGTATAACAGCGCCAGTGCTATTTGTGGTGTAATTACTAAAGCTGGTTACCTCAAACTTAACAGGACTTGCTGATAATTTTACGCAATCAGGAGAGTTGCAAATCTGTCCATCTTTCATCACATTAAAGCTTGTAATGTCTGAATAAGATACTCCAGCCATAGTAATATTTGCAGAGTTATTAAATGCTGATAATTCATCAGAGTTTACATAGACATAATTATTTAAAAAG
>JAGLGH010000137.1 GCA_023144115.1 Nanobdellota archaeon
TAGCTAAATTATTATCTTTGACTAACCCTAAAATATCCATGTCCTCAAAACCAATTACATCATAATTATCAACATAATAGTGACTAAGTTTATGAATAAAATCATCGCGAATATTGGCAACATATTCATGCTGCCTTGCAAGCAAAATCCTATACTTTTCTTTATTATTGCTGCCTTTATTCTTCCTAGAAAATATACGTTGAATCTTAGCGAGTTTTATTGCCTGAAATTGAAGATGTTTAGGATTTGGTGTGTTTCTATTATCGCTATCATAGACTACATCCTTAACTCCCAAATCTATCCCTACAACTTTATCTTCTGTGACTAAAGAGCTGTCTAGCTTTTTAATGTGATTTGGCAATTCTTCAATCAAAGAAGCATACCATTTGCCTGAAGATTCATGTTTAACAGCGACTTGTTTGATGTTGCCCTGAATCTTACGATGGCATCTAATTTTTAAATCTCCAATTTTTGACAATCTCAAAGTGTCACACCTTTTACCTATATGCATCAACTCAAAACCAGTCTGGTTGTAAGTGAAAGATTTGAACCAGTTCTTGCCTTTGAACCGCAATTGACCGACTTTAGAGCCTTTCTTTTTAAGTTCAGCCAATGATTTCAAACTTCTAAATATTTTAGAATTTTCGTGTTG
The DNA here is from genome assembly GCA_023144115.1 of Nanobdellota archaeon. Lineage (GTDB taxonomy): Archaea > Nanobdellota > Nanobdellia > Woesearchaeales > JAGLGH01 > JAGLGH01. Next base: position 653 of record JAGLGH010000137.1, read on the forward strand.
CAGTAATTTTGAATATACACTAGTGTATAACTTGTCGCAGATCTTTAAGTTTGGAATCAAGGATTGTAGTTCATATTGTGAGATAGAGTCCCAATTATTGAATTCTCCCAGCAAAGCGTTATAAGTAATACGGCAGACATTAAGGGTGGTATCAAGGATTTGTTCTTGGGATTTAGTAGGATACAAGCGAAATCTATGGGTTTTTATCATGTTTAGAAGTATATCTTTTATCTTTATATAGTTTAGGACAGTGGTTGGCAAGTGGCAAGTGGAAATACGCCATTCATCCAATGCCTAAAGGCACGCCCAGTTGCTACGCAACTGACCTATTGGATTTCTGGCTAGATTTCTTAAAAAAGATACATCATTCTATAATATCACATGAAAGATTTGATGCAAAGGGTAAAGAAAGAATGCGCAGATGGATATTTTTCAGCCCCTTATTATAAGATACAACCTTTTGGAGCAACATCTGAGGAATCTAAAGTCATATATCAAGCTTGTTTTCCTACTCAAAACCATTTCTCAAGATTTTGGACAAAAATCAATCCCTCTATACCAGAACCTTTACAAAGATTAGTAGAAGATTGTGATTGCGGTTTAAGCCAAAAAATAACAGCAAATCCTGATGGAAGTTATAACATTGAATACTTTAGAGATCAGCTCTACTTATTTCAGTATCCCCTTAATATTGGAAGAATTACTTCCTATGTTAAAGATGAATTTATCAAACCAGGATTTGACATTGACTGTCCTGAATTGACAAGAGCTACATCAAAGGAGTTTTTAAAATCATTCAAGAGAAGATTTAGAGGAGGTTCATGCATTTACTTGAGATTCACAGGCGCAAAAGAAGAGAATGCCAGACATGTCCCTCAAGAAGAACTAGATCACAGAAGGGATCTTAACATCCCTTTAATTATTGGAAAAAGAAATATAATGTATGAGATTATGGGTTTTCTTAAACTACAGCCCCAGAACATATTCAACTTTTTTCAGGAAGTAACAGTAGAAAAAGAAAAATGGGCTGCAAGATATCTTGAAGACAATACAAAAAATATTCATGTATATGATTTGCTCTGTAAACCAAAAGAAGTTCATTTTACATTAGGACAAAACAGAAAAATATTGGAAGGATAGATAGCGGAGGGTGGATATGAACGTAATGCGTTGCCGCCTCACCCACCCACTGTACAGTTGCTCACAATGTTCGCAACTGCACGCATTTAAAACACACTCTAACCTTATTATTTTCAATCGCG
>JAGLGH010000138.1 GCA_023144115.1 Nanobdellota archaeon
TTTTATGTATAAGCTGATTAAGAATATAAACAATAAAAAATGAACAATAAAAAAAATATTTTATTCTTTTTTTGGAGCTAATTTCTCTACAAGTTTTTCAAGCCGACTAAGCACAGGGTCTAGCATTCTTCCTTGCCTGTCAGTTGACTGAGCAGCATTTGCTCCAGCATATCCAGGTCTTGATGATCCTGCTGGATTTCTGCCAGCACCTCTTCCCATTCCACGTCCTGAACCGCGACCTCTTCCACCTCCGCCGCCTCCTCTACCCATACCATATACAACCTCTTGTCCTTCCTGAGAGACTGGTGGTTGTCCTGCTTCTGAAGCACAATAACCTGCTCTTCTTCCTGTCATTGGACCTTGCCCCCTAGGTCCAGTTCCATTATATCCTGGCATTTTATTTACCTCCCTTTTTTTTATATTTTTTAACAAATTTTTTCAATTTCTCAATTGTTTCATTGCTTAAATAATGTTCAATAGCGCATGCTTCTTTTAATGCAATCTTTTCATCAACTTTTAGGATATTGTTTAAAAAAGATAATAATATCTTATGTTTTGCATATATTGCTTTAGCTAATATTTCCCCTTCATTAGTTAAATATATATAACCATATTTTTCCTTTTCTACAAGCCCTGCTTTCTTAATCTTATTTATTGCTTCAGATACACTAGGTAAACTTACATTAAGTAAATTTGCAACTTGTTTAATCCTAACAACTTTTTGTTCTTGTTCAATTACATATATGGCTTCAAGGTAATCTTCAACACTTTGAGTTAGGCAAACCATATTAAGTTAGGTAAACCTAACTTATATATAAATGTGTTGGTTTTTGGTGCATGATTCAAACCAAAACTATTTAAACTTTAAAATTAGAGTATGGTTAAAATGGGAGAACTAAGAAAAGATTATATCCTTGACAGATGGGTAATCATAGCATCAGACAGAATGAAGAGACCGCATGAGTTTAAGATTAAAGATACAGCTAAACAAAAGGGGGTGTGCTACTTCTGCCCAGGAAATGAGGATAAAACCCCTCCAGAGATATACAGGCTGGCTGATAAGAAGGGGAATTGGAAAATCCGTGTATTCCCAAATAAATTTCCAGCAGAGACACTAGAAGGCCAGTATGAGATCCAGACACACAACAAATATTTTACTTTTTCATCATCTTATGGCGAACATGAGATAATAGCTGAGACACCAGACCATGACAGGCAGCTTTGGGACCTATCACAAAAGGAAGTAGTGGATCTGCTGAAAGTGTATGATTTGAGGATAACAGAAATGGAGAAGATTCCGCATGTGAAATATGTGTCAGTGTTCAAAAACCATGGTGAAAAAGCAGGCACTTCGCTTGTGCATTCGCATTCCCAGATAATCGCTTCAAACATAATCAACCAGAATGTTGCTGCAGAGGTGGAAGCAGCAAAGAGATATGATTCATGCCCTTACTGCGAGATAGTTTCTATAGAGAAAAACAGCGATAGGAGATGCTTTGAGAATGACTCTTTTGCAGCTTTCTGCCCTTATGCTGCACAGTTTAATTTTGAAGTGTGGATTTTTCCAAAAAAGCATATATGCAGGTTATCAGAACTTGATAACAAAGGATATAAGGATCTTGCTGATATAATGCTTAAAGTATTGGGAAAACTGAAAGAGCTGAATGTTTCTTACAACTATTTCCTCCACTATTCCCCTATTGGCGAAAATCTTCATTTTCATATTGAGGTTGCGCCAAGGCTTTCAATAAGAGCAGGCTTTGAATTCTCATCAGACATTGTCATAACCATTGTGCCCCCAGAGGATGCTGCAAAGTTTTATAGAGGAGAAAATGAAGAAAGCAAATGAGAATTGTCCATAAATCAATAAATAAGGCAATAGAAACAAATATCAGAGACCCTGCAGGATTCATGATTACCAATGGGAAAGGCAGTTATTTTTCTGAAGGCATAAAGAGCAGATACAGCGGCTTTTTCTGTTATACAGGCAGAGAGATGTATAGGATTCTTGATTCAATTGACTGCTCTGCAGCAAGTAAGATAGTGTATAACCAGTGGAATGTTGATTGTGCTGGAGAATCAAATCAAAAGCGATTCTTCATGCCTGAAGGATATGATGTTCTTGTGTGCTTATTGAAAAAAGCAGAAAGAACAAGTTTAAGATTTGATATCAGGAAATCATATGATATGAGGAAATGGGGCAAAGAGTACAGGATATTTGAAGAAAATGAGGGGACTGGTGATTATCTTGTTGTTGAATTCACAAAAAATACAGATAAGAGAGAAGATGATTCACAGGGCAGGACAGAAGAGAAATTCTATGTTGCAATATGTGGGAATGATATGAAATACAAGCTTCCTGACAAATGGATAAAAGAGCAGTATGATTTTGACAAGAAGCGAGGATCGCTGCCTGAAGAATGGTATGTATATGAAGGAATGGATATATTATCAGAAGAGATTATCATATCAGCTGCAAAAGAAAAACAGGAAGCTATAGATAATGCCAGATATGTGAAGCACAATCTTAAA
>JAGLGH010000139.1 GCA_023144115.1 Nanobdellota archaeon
ATGACAAGCAAAAGCAAGGCATATTTGCAGGGCTGCCATGGTTTTTTCAGTCCTGGACAAGAGATGAGGCAATCTGCCTAAAATCATTGATGCTTTTGAAAGAATATAAATTCTGCAATGAGATACTGGAAAAGCAGCTTGGAGAGATAGGAGATAGTGGCAGGGTGCCTAACAGAATTCCTTCAACAGAACTTGGCTCAGCAGATGGGACTGGATGGATGTTCGCAAGGTGCGCAGATTTAAGGGATATTATTGAAAAAAGCAAAGACAGCGCATTTAGAAAGAAATATTTCAGCAATTTTTTCAAAGGTTATGTAAAGGGCCAAATAGAGAAATCAATCACAAAGCTTTGCGAAGCAGACAGCAAGGAAGGTAGTGGCTTTGCAATCAATGGGCCTCAAGAGACATGGATGGATACAGTATGGGAAAATGATAATCGCTCAGGCGCAAGAATAGAGATTCAGGCATTGCGTCTTTCTATGTATAAGATTGCTTATGAACTCAGCGGCAAAGAGAAATTCAAGGAACTTGAAAAAAGGCTTAAAGAAAAAGTAAGAGAGCATTTCTGGAATGGCAGCTATCTTGCTGACGGGCTTGATGATTGGACAATCAGGCCAAATGTGTTTATAGCAGCATATATATACCCTGAATTGCTGTCAAAAAATGAATGGAAAAAATGCTTTAAGGCAGTGATTCCGAAATTATGGCTTTCATGGGGAGGGCTTTCCACAATAGATAAGAATAATCCACTTTTCTGCGAGAATTATAGTGGGGAGATACCTAAGAGTTATCACAGGGGAGACTCATGGTTCTGGATCAATAACCTTGCAGCAATTGTTATGGTCAGGGTTGATAAGAAGGGATTTAAGACATATATTGACAGGATTATTGATGCCAGCGCAAAGGATATTATGTATAAAGGATTCATAGGGCACCACAGTGAACTTAGCAGCGCATCAAAACAAAAGGCAGAAGGCAGCTTATGCCAGGCATGGAGCAGCGCTATGTTTGTGGAGTTGGTGCATGAATTGTATCAGAATAAAATACCTTAACAGCATGAGGATTAATGATTAAGAGTAGTGTATAAACGAATAGTTTAAATAAATGTAGTGGATATATTAAAACATGAGTCATGAAATGCATTTAGATGAGGAGCCATTTGAAAAAATCAAATCTGGTAAAAAAGTAATTGAAGTAAGATTATTTGATGAAAAGAGACAGAAGGTTAGAATTGGCGATAAAATAATATTTATAAAATCACCAGATAATAATGAGACAATAAAGATTAAAGTTATAGGACTTTCAAAAGCTAACAGCCTTTATGATTTGTACTCTTCTTTTGAGAGATCTCAATTTGGACATCCTGAACATTACACTGTTGAAGATCAAGTTAAAGATAAAAGGAAAATATATCCTGAAGAAAAGGAAAAGAGGTTCGGGGTTTTAGGGATACACTTAAGATTGGTTGATTAATAGATTATTGCGTTCTGCCAAATTTATTAGCTATTATTCCTGTAGCTACCTTAAAAAAGCTTACCTGCAAACCGCCATAACCCAGGCTCCTGCATAGCAAGCTTCAGGAAGAGCCTTGAAGGATTATCCCTGTCAATCTTTTCAAGCAATTTCATGTTCTTGGGTTTAGAGAATATTTCTATCATCCTGTTCCAGTCTTTAGATGAAAATTTGTCCATCACTCTTCTTGCAGCAAGATGCAGCCACAAGTCCCTGCCAAGTTCCTTTTTCCATTCTTTTTCATAATCTTTATTCTGGATGATAGAATCAGCAAGACACTTGGCAGCAATCAAAGCCTGAACTATTCCTCC
>JAGLGH010000014.1 GCA_023144115.1 Nanobdellota archaeon
TGACTGAATATATCACAAAAATAATCCCCAAAATTGCAAGAGACGTCTGCATTGACCTGATTTTGGTCATATAGCCAACTGCAAGAAATAAAATAAAGATTCCAAGATTATCAGCAAGATTTTTTATTGACAGCATTGTTGCCCTGTGTGAGGTTTCTATATGGCTATTCATATAATGGTTGATAAGCACTCCAAAAAAACCTGAGGATAGGGGTATAAGAAAATAAAATATTACGCCAAAATAATTTATCATAAGAGACATTAAAAATATACCTGCAACAACCAAAGCCTGAATAAGATATAATGACTTCTTATCCCCTAATCTTTTTTCAAACCTGTGCGCTTTTTTAGAGAAATATGCTGTTATCATTGATGAAATAAAAGCAAAAATGCCTATGAGCGCAACAGGAATCATTATTTTTTCAAAATATGCAGAGGAGATTGATAATATGATGGATATTCCTGAGGCTATAGGAATTGAGAAAAAAACGAGAAATTTAACATAATCATGGTGCAGGAAATATATAAGCCCTGTTTTTAGATGAAGATATGCATTCCTTAAATTAACTCTATGATTAATAGCATATGGTTCCTTGAGGAAGAAAGTAAGCACAAATCCTAATGATATAAATGGAAGAGAAGCAACAGCAGGAAGCTTGTTATTGATTGAAAAAAGAAAAGCCCCAATAATAAAGACAAAAGCAGTGGAGATATTTGTTATCATGAAGATCTTGCCTGATATTCTCTTATGTTCTTGTTCTTTATTGAGTCTTTTTAATGTATCATATAACAGAGCTTCATTTGCGCCAGAAGATAGGCTTACTCCAATTCCACTGATAATTTTTGCAATGAGAAAAACCCAGAATCCATTGTAAAAAGCAATCAAAAATATCTCAATAATGTATAAAAACCTTGCTAACAAAAGTACTTTTTTCCTGCCTATCAGATCAGCAACAACCCCTGAAGGGATTTCAAGGATTAATGTTGCCAATGCAAATACAGACATAATGACAGCGAATTGCTCAAGAGGGACTTGGGATGCTATATAGAACAAAGCTAACACAGGAATGAAAAATCTCACCCACATTAGACTTGAGATAATATAGATTAAGGAGAGATTGTTTTTTAAATTCATGATTATGTTTTAATTAATTCAATATATAAAACTTCTCATATCCTCAAGCTAACAACATGGCTTATGCCATGCTCATTCATGCTGACGCCATATAGATTGTCTGCTTCTGCGATTACGCCGTCATTATGAGAGATGATGACATATTGCGATCTGCCAGAGTATTTGCTTACTAGCTTTGCCAGCTTTTCTGAGTTTTTCTTGTCAAGAGCTGCATCAACTTCATCAAGAACATAGAATGTGGCAGGATCATGCTCCTGGATAGCGAATATGAAAGCAAGCGCAGTCATTGTCTTCTCGCCGCCGCTCAAGCCGCGAATATCCATGAATTTATCTCCTGAGAGTCTTACCTTTATATTCAATCCGCCCTCAAATGGACTATCAGGAGATTCCAATGCAAGTGATGCTTCTCCTTTTGTAGAAAGATTTGTGAATATCTCCTTAAAATGAGTATTGACAACATCATATGTCTGCATAAAAAGCTCAGCTTTTTTAGTATCTATTTCCAGCATCAAATTAAGGACAGTCTCTTTTTCTTCCTGAAGCACGTCTTTCTTCTTTAGCAGATTTTGGTATTCGCTTTCAACACTCTCATATATCTCAAGAGCCTTGAGATTGACAGGACCAGTCTCATCAACCATCCTTTCGAATTTTCTTATTTCTGACTTCAATTGGTCTTCATTCTTATTAGTGAAGAGCTTTACGCCATGATACTGCTCAAACTCATGTTCAATGCCAGTCAGCTCTGCACGGATTGCTGCAACCTGCAGGGAGATTGCATTTGACTTGTGCTCAGACTCTCTGCTTTTCCCCATGGAACTATCAACAAGCAACTCATTCTTTGATATCTCTTTCTGAATCTTGCTTCTCTTATTGAACAAGGATTTATATTGCGAATAGAATTGTGATACCAGCTCCTCTTTCTTTTTTAGCTCTTTCATTCCAGAAGCTATCTTTTCCTTCAACTGGGCAGCCTGAGCATTGAATTCTTTTTCATCTGTATCAAGCTGAAGAAGGTCTTTTGTGCCAGACTCTTTTTCCTTATTGAATATGCTGTCAATCTGCATCTGCATGTTCTTCAGTTCTGTTCCAAGTCCAACCATCTGCTCATTTAGCTGCGATCTTTTCTCTTCAAATGCATTGAGTTCTGCAAGCTTCAGAGGGTTTCTCAGTTCATTGACTTTTGAACGAAGTTCCTGCTTCTTTATCTTGAATGTTGCCAGCTCCCTATTTTGTTTGGAGATTGTATCCTGCATATGGCTTATCTTGCCAACTGCCTTTTCAAGTCCCCTGGAAAGTTCTTCTTTCTTCTTTTTTGATGCTCCCAGGTCACCAGAATCAAGATGAAGACTTTTCTCTGTTTTGATAATTTCTCCTTCAAGTCCTGCCTTATCTTCGCGCAACCTGGTGATATTAACATCATAGTCTTCTCTCTTTTTCTCCATCACTGAGATTGAGTTCTGAAGTTCTGAGATATTGCCTTCAAGCTGACCTATATCCTGAGTAAGCTCCTTTTCCTTAAAACCATATCCAGACTTGCCTGATTTCCTATAACCACCATGCATGGCTCCGCTAAGTTCAGTCTTGTCACCCTCAAGAGTGACCATCTTTGCTTCCCCTATGCCCAGCCTCCTGGCAACATCAATATTGTCAACAACAAGGGTGTTAGCAAAGATATACTGAAAAACTTTCTTCAGCTTTGGCTCAAATTCAACAAGGTCAAGAGCAAGGCCTTCAACCCCTCTTGAGCCAGCAAGTTTCTTTATGTTGGAATCCTGTTCTTTGCTTTTGATTTTGTTCAATGGAAGAAATGTTGCTGTGCCGAGCCTGTTTGTCTTAAGGTATTTTATGCAGTCAGATGCTACTTTATCATTTTCAACAACAATGCTCTTGATTCTTGGTCCTGCTGCTGTCTCAAGCGCAAGGGCAAATTTTGAGCTGACATTGCCTAATTCTGATACAGTTCCAAAGACTCCAGGAAATCTATTCTTGTTTTCGATTATTTTTCTAATTGCAAGATCCCCAGATATCCTTTCTTTGAGACCTGCTGTCCTTACCTGAAGTTTTGCAAGGTCTTCATTAGCTGCAAGAAGCTTTTTTCTTGATGCCCCAAGTTTTGCAGACATCATTGAATCCTCATCAAGGCATCTGTTCAGCTCAATCATTGCTGCCTTGAACCTGCTCTTCATCTGTTTAAGAGCATCAATCTGCGCCTTGTTCTCTTTCTCCACTTCAAGGACTTTGGATATCTTTTCATCTATGCCCTGAATCTGGAAATTGAGCTGATCCTCTTCCCTTAGCATATTCTGCTGCTCTTCTCTAAGCACCTGCATATCGTTTTCTTTCTTTTCTATGATAATCTCCAACTCTTCAATCTGCTTTTCTATATCGCCTGCTCCAGCAAGGTTATTCTTTTCCTTGAAGGCTTTTATCTTGGCTTCAATCTTATCTTTTTCCTGCTTCATCTCTTCAAATGCCTTATTTTTCTCTGTTATTGATGAGCCCTTATCCTGGATATTCTGGCTTATGGCATCAAGATTGGACTTTATGTCCTGTTTTCTTGTTTTTATCTTTTCTAATTCTGATTCAAGATGGCCAATCTGGTTTTTCTTGTTCGCAAGTTCAACCCTGAGATTTTCCACTTCCTTATTGATCTTGACCTGCTCGACTTCACCCTTGTTCTCGACTTCTTTTGATATAGCTTCCATCTCTGCCTTAAGCTTAGTGTTGCTCTCTTTTATATCAGCAATTTTCTTATTAGCAGATTCAGTCTGGGAATTGAACTTCTCAACTTGTTCTTGCAGCTTATCTCTTTGCTTGGACTTATTGTCTATCTGCATCTTGAGGTATGTGGCCTTGTTCTGCTTTATCTTGTCAGCCATCTCTTTATATTTCAATGCCTGATCGCGCTCTTTCTTCAGCTCCTTAAGATAATTATTTCTTTCAGAAAGTATGATGTCTGCCTCATTCAGCTTATCTTCTACCTTGCCAAGCTCGCGCAGTGCATTCTGCTTTTTATCTTCATATACTGAGATACCTGCAATCTCTTCTATGATTTCCCTTCTCTGGTTCGGAGGCATCTCAACAAATCTCACAATATCTCCCTGAAGGATTATATTATATCCATTAGGATCAATCTTAGCTACTGAAAGAAGTTCAAGAATTTCCTGCCTTGTTCTTCGCTTGTCATTTATCTTATATATGCTCTGCCCGCTGCTCTTTATTACCCTAGTTACTTTAATCTGCTGCAGGTCTGTGGGAAATGTGCCTTTTGTGTTGTCAAAGAATATTGATACTTCACCTTCTTTTGCAGGCTTTTTTGATTTTCCACCATTATAGACAAGATTGGCACTTTTTTCCGCCCTTAGGGCACGTGAAGAGGATTTGCCGAGAACAAAGCATATGCTATCAAGGATATTAGACTTGCCGCTGCCATTCGGACCTAGTACACAGTTAAACTTTTCCCCAAAAAGCAGCTCAGTCTTGTTTGCAAAAGACTTGAATCCTCTGAGTGTGATTTTATTTATTCTTGTCACTTTAAGCACCTATAGGCTTGTTAAAAATCAGTCAATCCTCTCTGTTTCTTTTTTTCAACAACCCTCTTGTATGATGCCCAGGTTTTTCTGAATATTTCTTTGTGTGTTTCGTAGTTTTCATTAAGGAACTTTACTGTCCTGGGGTCTGAAGGGTATCCTGAGCCAAAGTCTATCCTTATCCTGTCCTTGATTTTCTTTATTTCCCTGTCTCTTGTGACTTTTGCAAGGATTGATGCTGCTCCAACAACTGGATAATTTACATCTGCCTTGTGTTCTGATATTATTTTTACAGATTTGTTGTTTAGTTTGTTTTTTACATATTCTGTATATGCAGGGATGTTTGTGCTTGGGCAGTCAAGGATTGCAGTGTCAGGGCTTAAGTTGTCTATTAGCTTTGCTGAGGTAACTGCTTCAAGCCAGTTCAGGTTCATGTTTGGATCTAATAATGCGTTATCTACTTCTGCTGCAGAGAGGATTATTATTTCGTATTTTACTACTGCTTGTTTGATTTTGTCAAATAATGCTTCTCTTTTTTCTGGAGTGAGGAGCTTGGAGTCTTTGACTCCCATTTCTACCAAAAGGTGTTCGTCGTCTTTATCTATGTTGACACCTGCCATTACTAATGGTCCTATGACTGGCCCTCTTCCTGCTTCTTCTACTCCGCATATGATTGTCATGTTAGAGGATGAAGATGAGGGGGTTAATAAAGGTTTTGTCTTGGGTGTTTGTGTGTTAGTCTGATTATTGATTACATGGTAATTTTAGGGGTGGTTGAATTTTCATTTCTTTTTTCGGAAAATCTCCGAATTTAAAAAGAAAAGGTTATAAAAGAATACTACTTATTAGGAGTAATATAAATTTGAAATTAAACAAAATATTTGATATATGGAGACTTTTTTAAGATGATACCAAAACTATTAATTGAAGATAATGAAATTGATTTAACAGATTATACTAAAGTTGTTGCTATTGTTGATAAAGATGTTCATAAATTACATGGAGCATTTTTGCACAAACATTTCAAAGATATTATCTTTATTAAATCAAAAGAAAAAAGAAAAAATATTGATAATATAGTTCCAATACTCAAGAGCCTTACTGATAGAAATCTTGATAGAAATTCTTGTCTAGTTGCAATAGGTGGAGGAGTTATTGGAGATATCACAGGGTTTATGGCTTCAATTTATATGAGAGGAATAGATTTTATTCAAATACCCACAACATATATGGCAATGTGTGACCATATTATTGGCAAAGTGGCAATATCAAATGTAAAAAAGAATGTTTTTGGTTCATTTTATAGTCCCAAGAGAACTTATATTTTCAAAACATTTATTAAAACACTTCCACAAAAACTGATTAATCAAGGTTTTGCTGAAGTGTTAAAAAATTATTTTATTATAAATAATAAAGAATTGAAAAAAATAATTATGAAAGAAAAAATTAAAACTGAAGACCTTATAGAAGCAGTTAAAATTTCTCATGAAATTAAATCTTTCTTTGTAAAAGAAGACCCAAGAGATACAAAGGGTTTGCACAAGGCATTAAGTTATGGCCATACTTTTGCCAATGCAATTGAAAAAATAGATCAAAACATAAATCATGGTGAAGCAGTTTTAAAAGGAATGATACTTGCTGCCAAACTTTCATATCAATTAGGTCTGCTTAAAGAGAAAGAATTTCTCGAGCACATGAATATTTGTGAAAAACTAGAAAGAAAATTTGATGCAAAAATAAAAATTGAGAGATATAATATTGATAATATGTTACAATCTTTTAAAACTGATAAACTTTCTTGTGGTGGGAAAATGAAATTTGTTCTACTTACAAAAATTGGAAAATATGAGATTATTGAAGTAGAAGAAGAGCAAGTAAAAACTCTTCTTTTGAGAGAGTGTGAAAATGATGCTTAATATGCACAAACAAAATATTGATTTACAATTGTATAATCCAAAAGATGATGGAGCTACAAAAAAGCTGTTAAAACAATATATCCCAGATGTAAAATTTGATGATCTTTTCCCTTTAAAGTCAACTTATGATATGACTTTTCCAATAACAATTGAAAAAGGAGAACCATTTTATCAAACAAACCCCTTGGGCGTGAGGTATAGAACTCCAGAAATAGTTAGAGGGGATGTGATGGCACTTGTTTCAAGACATGCCGAATACCTTTGGGCGAATAAAGGTATTTATTCAGTTCATTCTTCTTCAGTAAATATTGATGGAAAAACAATACTTATTCCTGGAAGAAGTGGTGCTGGTAAAACAACTCTTATGATGGAACTTATAAAAAAATTCCCACAAACAAAAATAATTTCTGGTGATAGAACACTTATTGACAACGAAGAAATTGTTGGAGGAACTAAACTACTTAATTTTATCGCAAGTTCGTTAAAAGAGGAATTTCCTTACATGGCTGATGTTCTTGATACTTATACTGTAAGAGATAGAATTAGACTTGCTCCAGAGAACAGTCCTTTTGATTATCAACAAGAACCAGCAATAACGGATGCGATAGTGTATCCACAAAAACATTCAGGTAAATTTATTGTTCAAGAACTTGAAGGAATTCCAAAGTTCACAAGATTTGTTAATCAAGGTTATCATTTTTTGGATGAATTTCCTAGATTATTACTTGGGATTATGGAACCTTTAAGTACTCCAGTTACTAATGAAGATAGAAAAAGAGTGCTTGATGAAATGAGAAATTTAACTGATAAGACACCATCATATGCCTTGGCTGGAAAACTTACTGAGATGGTTGATTTTATTAGGCGGGAGGTCTTATGAACAAACAACTAAAATTTTTGCTAAAAGCAAATTTACAAAAAGACCTTGAAATTTATCGGAAAAAAATTAGCAAAGTAAAGGGAATTCCACTTATCACTTATGATAAAAAAACAGAAGAATATAAAATAGATTTTTCTTCTATCGGTGAAAGAAATCCTCTGAAGAGGGTAATATTTGAACATATTCCATTAAAAGATAATAATGTCGCCAATTATCATATTAGACAGGAAGACATACTAATTTTTCATGAGCAAATGCTTAGTGACCTTTCACAAAGATTTCCACAAATGGCTGAAAATCTTAATGAAACTACATGGCAATATTGGCAGATGTTACAAAATTATGCTGAGTTCAGAAAATATTTCAATTATTACAAAGAAGCATTTAGAATAGCAATGGAGCTTAGATCAGAAGAAACTGGAACTGTTATTGATGTTGGTGTTAAAAACTCAACAGTTGTCCTTGAAATGTTTGGTAATGGTTATGAAAAAACTGCAATGGATAATGATTTCCCAAAAGGATTTAAACCAATTGATAAGAATATTAGAATATTGGATGCTGACCTTTTTACATATAATATTAAAACTCCTTACAATATTGTTATGTGTCAACAAGTCCTTGAGCACCTTGATGACCCTCAAAAAGCTTTTAGCCATCTTGAAGTGCTTTCAAATGATGTAGTGGTTATTTCGGTTCCTTATGGTTCATGGCACAAGACACAACATGACCCTATTGATAAAGAAAAGGTAAAATCTTGGACAGGAAGAACTCCAGAACTTGAGTCCGTGGTTGAAGATTTTGGAGTAAAAAGGTATGTTGCAGGATACAAAGGAGGTAAAGAAAATGCTAAATAAATTTGATAATGATGATAGAAAAGAAGAACAACTAGAAGTTATTGCTGAGAATCTTCATAGAAGTGTTGAAAAAAATAGTAAAGGCGCTATAATTATTGGTTCTTTTGCACATAGTAAAGGATATGCTATTAGACAAGGGACTGATATTGATGCAATGGTGTTTTGTAACTTGGAAGAGATTAAAGAAATTCTTCAAACCTCAATTTATGAAGATTATGAACCAGTATCATTAGATTTAGCAACAAAATATTTTTTACAAGGGATAACAAACCTTATGAGCACCCGCCATGATGCAAATGGGTCATTGGTTACAGTTCATTATATGACCCCACAAACTTTTGTTCAAAAATTTGCAAATGGAATCACTCCAAACATACTTCATTCTTTTAGAAAAGTTCCTAAGGAATATATTTATCGCTTCAAGAATTTTGCTGGTGACTCAATTGCAGTCCCAGTTGAGAATGAAGCAATTGAAGGAGGATATAGGACCCCAATGGAAACATCAAAAATAGTTGGGGGTCATTATTATTCTGGTTCTCCTCATAATAAATTGATGAGCGCACCAACAATTCTTTTTGATAAAGAAGGTTTTATTCAACCTGCTATTGATAAACTTAGAATTGATCTTGCTAAAAGACTTTTGTATGAACATGGAAAATATATTAACCAGACAGAATTGTCTGTGGTTAATACCCTTATAAGACAAGAAAAGATTAAACCTGATATTTTACAAGATCTTTATGAAAGAGAAAAAGAGACATTTGAGGGGGTAATAAATTGAAACAGAAATTAGTCTTTGGAAGCGGAACTTTTTATAAAGAAGGTTTAAATCTCAAAGCGCAAAGAGATATACTTATGACTCTTGATATTGATGGAGTAGAATTATGTATGGCTCAAACTGAAGAGATGGATGAAATTGATGATGAACATATTTCTTTTTTACGAAGATATGATTATAATATCCTTCATGCCCCATTTAAGAAAAAATATCTGATTACTGAAAGTAATAAACTAGAAGAATTTGAAAGGCTGATTACTCTAGCTAAAAAGATTAAAGCTCACCATATTGTTTTTCATCTTTATAATGTTGAGTCGCTGAATATACTTAGTGATTTTCCATATCCTTTTACAATAGAGAATACTCTTACTGGTGACTGGAATGGAGATAAGATTATCCAAACAGTGAAGTCTAATCCTAATTGTATTATGACTCTTGATACAAGCCATGCTTTTCATTTTGGTATTAAAGAATTTTTTTTACTCACAAGTAATCTTAGGGATAAAATAAAACATGTTCATTTAAGTAACATCATTGATGGTGTTCATCATAGGCAATTTGTTCATGTTGAAAATAGTTTACATAAATTAAAAAGAATTATGGAAAGACTACCTTATGCTGAAATAATTACTATGGAAGAGAATTTCAGTAATAATGAAGATATACCAAAAGAGATTGAATTAGTAAGAAAGGTGATTAATAATGAATGATGGCGTAGGAATGCTTGTTGAGCATGAAGGTAAGTTTTTGATTCTGTTAAGAACTAATGATGAATTTTGGGAGTGTCCTAAAGGTCACATCGAAGTGAATGAGTCTCATAGAGATACTATTAAAAGAGAACTGATGGAAGAATGTAAACTTAAAGAATTTGCAGTAAAAGATAAAATTGGAGACATGGTATTTTCTTTCATAATTAAAAAGACAGGCAAACATAAAACAAGAATAATTACTTATTATCATATTATAAGCCATACTAACCTAATTGAAATATCTGAAGAGCATCAAGCATATTTATGGCTAAGGCAAGAAGATTTTCTGGCTAAACTGAAATTTGAGGATATTAAAAATCTCTTAAAAGAGTATTTTGATAAAATACAAATCAGATGACCACAGTTTCAGGTATCTTTATTTTGTGGTCACCTTTATCAAGAGTTTCTTATCTCTTCCTCAATTCAAAAATCATAAATAATGGAATCTTTTGATGGATTTCCCAGAAGACTGCATTTTCTTCCTTTGCTGCATCTATTGATTTAGGTTCAATGAAATCAATAATCTCAAATCTGGATTTAATAATATCTTTTATTATGGAGGACATAGATTTATGATAAAAGAGGACTTCAAAATCATTAAACCATACATCTTTTATTTTTCTTGTATTGAGAGAATCTCCGGAAATTTTGCATCATAGAATTTTATTATATTCAATTAATTTAATTGGCTAAAACGCAAAGCTTATAATATTCAAAACCTCCTAATATTTTTATGGAAATTAGAAAAGCAAATAATAATGATTTAGAACAATTAACTCAACTCATGATTGAATTTAAAGATGGTTTGACTGATTTTGAACCTGAAGATCTCAAACTATTTCGTAGAAAAATAAAATCTATAGATTTAATTAAAAAATCAGTTAAAGAAGAAATTGATAATCCAAACGGACTATTTTTAGTTGCAGAAGATGAAAACAAATTAGTGGGTTTTGCTGTTGGTACAACTAGAGAAAATATCCATCTGGTTTATGACACAGTAAAATCCGGGATGTTAAATCACATATGGATAACAAACAATTATAGGGGTCGAGGTTTAGCTTCAAAATTTAAAGACAATTTGTTTCAATGGTTTAAAGACAACAATTGTAAATATATTAAATTGTTAGTTTTAGACGCAAATCCTGCTAAGCACATTTATGAAAAATGGGGTTTTGAAATAGTATTAGATTCAATGGTGAAAGTAATCTGAACGCCAATAAAATTAACTTCTCTGTTTCTCACTTCGTATGGGGAACAAATATAACAGAAGGAATATTCAAAGACTGTCGCTAAAGAAAATAGACATATAATATTAGTCAGGTGACCACTTTTTCAGATGTCTTTATTTTGTGGTCACCTTTCTAAGGGTTTTCTTATATTGTTTTATCAGGAAATTAAGGGAGGGTCTTAGTTTGTCATTTTTTTCATATTCCTGCAGAGTATAGTAATATTCCCCCCTGTCTTCTAAGAGTATGTTTATTGGAGGGTATTTATTTCGCACTAATATAAAATTCAATAATAATCTTCCAACTCTGCCATTTCCATCTTGAAATGGATGTATGTCTTCAAATTGGTTATGAATAATTGCGGCAAGAGCCAGGGGTTTGAAGATTTCTTTATTCTTTTTATACCATAGAATCAATTCATTTAACTCTTTATCTAAATTTTCTATTGGCGTTCCAGAATGAATTATTTCACCACCCCTATCCCTAATAACAACTTCTACATTTCTTAATTTACCTGCAAAATGTTTTGAACCTTTAAAACATAGTTCATGTAATTTTAATATCAAATTAACTGATAAATCCTGTTTTGTTTTTCTTATATATTCGATAGCTTTTGCAACCCCTTTTGTTTCAATCTCTTCATCATCATTAGTTTCTTTCTTTTTTAGAATCTTAGGAACTTCTTCTTTAAGGATTGTTGACCCTTCTATTGCATTTGTATTATATACAAATTCTTCAGTAAATTGCTGCCATTGTTTCTCATTAAAGTGGAAGATTGTAATTTTGTCATCATATTTATTGAGAGATTCAATCTGCTTTTCTGTTAAGGAGAACTCAAATACATCTGATTCTAGGGATTTTAACAAATTAAGAAGTGAATTCCTTGCTTTTTTAGTTAATATCTCCAGTTTCTGGGGGGCAAGGTTGCTCCCCAGATATTTTCTTATTTTTTGAACCTTATTATTTATATCCCTATATGAATGAACTAAATAATATTTAATATTCTTACCAGATTTTCTTTTTTCGATGTACATATATACCTATAAGGGTGACCACATATTTAAATCTTTT
>JAGLGH010000140.1 GCA_023144115.1 Nanobdellota archaeon
TAGGGAACTTGAATATGTTCTCAGCCTATTATTATATATTGGCACTATTCCTCCCTGTTTCTCGATTATATGCTTATCCTTTATCCCTTTGAGCTTCAAAAGCTTCTTAAAACTGGCAACTGTATTATGTTTTCCAAGCACGCCAATCCTTACCCTGCCCTGATTCTCAGGAACAACCCATCCAAATGTGCTGATATAAGGATAGAATTCTACGGCATTGTCATTTTTCATATATGCGACTGCCTGCATACCTGTAAGGAGTTCTCTAGAGCCGAAGATGCCTGCAGATCTTGCAACAGAGCTTAGTGGCCCATCAGCCCCTATTACAACACTGCCTGCTATTGATGAGGATTTATGATTTTGCTTGTCCTTTATCCTGAGCTTATCTCCTGAAAATCCAAGGAATCTTGAATTTAGCGCAAGCTTTGCCCCTGCTGCCAAGGCCTTATCGCAAAGATAATTATCAAATGCCCATCTGTCTATTATAATATTAGGCTTTGCCATCTTAATCTCAATGTTTTTTCGTGCTGGCGAATATATCCTTGCATACCTTATCTCATTTACAATAAACTCAGGTGAAGGTTTCACAAGCTTATTTAATGCTGATGTCACTATGCCTGTACACTGCACTGGCTCTCCAACAGAACCATGTTCCTCGTAAATTGTGACATCTTTTCCTGCTTTTGCAAGGAGATATGCTACTGCTGAACCTGCAGGACCTGCGCCAATTATGGAGATCATAAAATATGGGAGTGGCTTTTAGCTTATAAATGTTGCAGATTTGCGAAAGACTTAAATACTAGTGTTAATTACCACCAGATGGTTAACTAAAAGTGCTACTTTCGAATGCGGACAAGTTCGAAACTTTTAAATACTTGTGGCGAATATCATGAAAAATAAGTTAATGTTCCTTCATGAGAACAAAAATTAAGACCTAGGGGGTAATAAATAAAATGAAAGGAAAAATATTCGGAATTTTAGCAGTGTTTTTGATAGGACTTCTATCACTGACAGCAGTTCATGCAGCAGATTATAATACCGCAGCATTCGACAATGTTGAATTTGATGGTAAAGATTTGGATGTGGGAATAACAAGGATGAGAAATTATGAGAGAGGAGAAACTCTTGAACTTGTATTTGATATCATTGGTGAAGAAGTGACAAATGAATCAATCGAAGACGTAAGAGTTGAAGCTTTCATGAGAGGAGACTCACATGGAGATGATGTTGATGATATCACTAACAGATTTGATATACGTTCTGACAGAGTTTATGAAAAGACATTATATTTGAAAATACCAGACAGGATGGACAGAGACACATATACTCTGACAATCTTAATTACATCAAAAGAAGGAGTTCTTGCTGAAACATCATACTATGTTTCAATTGGATCAGGCAGTGAAGACCACAAACTTGTTATCAAGGATGTTATATTTTCACCTGAAAACAGAATTGAAGCAGGACATGCTTTCCTTGCAACAGTCAAAGTAAAAAATTATGGCACAAGGGATGAAAAAGATGTCAAGGTAAGAGTTGCAGTTCCAGATCTAGGGATTTCAGCATCAGCATTCCTTGACGAAGTTGAAGCTGAAGGCGAAGAAGACGATGTTGTTATCGGTGAAGAACAGTACCTAAGAATTCCAAGAGATGCTCTTACTGGTGATTATGTAGTTATTGTTACAGCTCAATATGAATACCATGGCGAGACCACAACAGAAGAGTACATGATACATGTTCAAGGCAAGGAAATTGAAGAAGATGAAGAAGCTGAAGAAGGAAAAATCCTTATAAGCTATATTGATGCTCAGGAACTTGTTGCTGGCGAAGCAGGAAAGATCTTCCCATTAACACTTGTAAACTATGGGGATCAAGCTAGAACAGCTGTACTTATCATAGAAGGTGTTGAAGTCTTTGGAGAAGCAAAAATTGAACCAAGCAATGTTATCATCCTCGAAGCAGGAACAACAAAGATGATTCCAATCTTTGTTACTGCAGATGCTGATGCAGTTGCTGGCAAACATGCTTTCACAATAAACATCAAAGGTCTTAGCGAAGAAGAACAGACAATTATAATGACAGCAGACGTTACAGTTGATGAAATTGTAGAAAATGCTGGATGGAATAATGTCAAAAAAGGACTTGAAATAGCGCTTATAGTACTTGTTGTACTACTAGTTTTACTAGGTCTTATCCTTGGAATCGGAAAGCTAAGAAGCAAAGATGACGAAGAAGATGACTCTGGAGACACTTATTACTAAGTGTGATTCCAGCTTTTAATTCTTTTTCTTTTATTTTTTTTATATACATATTTATTTTTCATATAAATAGGGGGGCGATAGATGATTAATGCAATTAGCAGAAAAATATTTTTATTCATAATCATAACTGTTTTTCTATTGATGACCCAAGCAACTATTTCTTTTGCATATGGAGATTTCAAAGTCACTTCTGCTGAAACAATAGAGGTATGTTCATGCTCATCAGTTCCAAATAATATCAAAATTCTTAACACAGATCCTATATCTTATATCAAAACAACATATTCAATCTCTACTAGTGGAGAAGCTGCAGAATTCTTTAGTCTTGCATATCCTGCATTTAAGCTGAATGGAGGGGAAAGCATAATTGACTTTGGATATATTACTGCGCCATGCAGCGCAAAAGGAGATTATGACCTATTTATAGATATCAAAACAAGTTCTGGAATAAGCAAAAGGATAAAGCAGATAATATCTATCAAAAGATGCGATAATCTGGGACTTTACGCATATGATAATGATGAAACAATTAATCCTTGCGAAACTGCTGATTATTCATTTATTATAAAAAACACAGGAGATTTTACTGAAAAATACATAATTGGTGTTGATCAACTAGCACAATATGTATCCTTAAGCGCAAATCCTGTAACAATCAAAGCAGGAGAGAGCAGGCAGATATATATGTATATAAAGCCTGAGTGCAGCATGATTGATGATAAAGAGATAAAAGTTACTGTCATCTCTTCCAAAAACAGATTATCTGCAGAACTGCCATTTATCCTGAGAATCAATCCAGACTATTATAATTATGATATGTCTATAGAAGATACAAGATATACTGTATGCGCAGATTCAAGGAATGTTATAATACCAGTTACCATAAAGAACTATGCAGACAAGGACAGTGAGATTTGGCTTGAGCTGGATGGAGAAGCATTTGCAGAATTGGAAGAAGAGGAGATTATTATTGCAGGCAGTTCTGAGAAAAGTGTAGATATTCTGCTTAATTCACCTGATGTAAGAGATGAGGGATATGATTTCACAATCTATGCTGAATCAAAAGCAGCAGGCATCAGAAAATCAGTTAGCTTCAAAGTCGATGTTGAATCATGCTATGGTTTTGCAATTGAGCATAAGAATTTTCGCGCAAATCATTCAAAACAAACAATTCCTATCAATCTTATAAGCACTGCAGAAAAAACAGCAAGATACACACTCCAACTTGATGGTCCTTCCTGGCTGTCACTTGAGACACAAGAAATTAGCCTTGAACCTGGAGAGAGCAAGCAGGCAGTAATTATATCAGAGCCAAGTGATTCTGTAAAGGGGAAATATTATGCGATAATAAAAGCATATCCAGACACAGACAATTCAATATTCTATAAAGAAGAATTTACTATTACAATCTCTGATAAAGAAGGGTTTATGGCAATAGTTGCTGAGATATTCTCAAACATCTATTTCCTGTTTGCGGCAATAGATATTGTATTGATAATATTAGCTGTACTATTGTTCAAGCATCTGACAAAGACAAAAGGCAGAGGCACAAAGCAGAAGACATTGACTGATATAGCCAAACCAGAAGAAGTTCCAAGTTCAAAAACTAAAGATGTAAAGATTGTAAAATCAGCAGATATGTCAGATAAGGAAGAGGAACAACCTGTAGAAGAAGGAAAAACTGAGAAGATTCCTAAGAATTATAAACCATTATTGTTTATTTTAGGGGGTATTCTGATACTTATATTGATAATAATATTCAGCCTATATGCGTATAAAAATTTTATAGGACAATCTGCATCCATCCTTGGAAACATAGGGCAAGGAATTGCTGCTGGTGCTGTACTTCTTTTTGTATATAAATGGTACATCACCTGTATTATCTTAATTGCAATTGCAGTCATATTGTTAATAACAACAAGTATCGGAAAAAGGATAGCTGTGTGGAAAAAAAAGTTTTTTTCTCAGGCAATCATAATTATAATTGCAGTGATTGTAATATTATCCTTATTGACAGCAGGGTTTTATTTTTACAGAGATAATGGATTCAGCAAAGATTGGAGCGCAGGAATAAATGAATCTCTTGACAATGAGTCTCAAGTCAAAGATATTGATATTCTCAATAATGTGTCACAAGATTATGGAACTGAAGGCTTGCCAGAGGATGAGGTTATAGAAGGAGATATTGAAGGGGAAATAGCTATTGAAGAAGAAGCAAAGAAAAAAATAACTGAAGAAGACATAAAAGCGCTGGAAGGACCTATATTAGAATGGGGGATGAACAACAATATGACTCTTGACTTAACCAAAATGTTCCATGATCCTGATGGGGATATGCTTCATTTTTCAGCAAACAGTACAGAACATATTGAAATTTCTATTGACATGCTTACAGGGATTGCAACACTAATCCCAGAACAAAACTGGATAGGCATCTCTGACGTGTTTTTCAGCGTAAATGATGGAAAAGGAGGGATTGCAACCAGTGGCAAGATAAACATTGTTGTCTGGGAAAAAGATCCAAGGGGTGTGATGGATAAAATCACAGATGCTATCCCAACAGGTATACGCACTAGTGGAAGTTTTATAATAGATTATGGATATTATATTATTGCAGGATTTATTATTCTTTTAATATTTATAATCATCACACGCAATAATAAAGACCTCATAAGTTTTCCAGAAGAAGAAATGCCACCAGAAGAAGAAGAAGAAGGTGAAGAGAAAAAAAAGAAGGATAGCAAAAAGCCAGTAAAAAAGGGCAAGAAAAAAACAAAGAAGAAAAATTAATCATACTCAGAAATGTCAATACTCCAACCTTAAGGTTGGAGATTTTGACATTTCTGGTCGAACTCCTCCCAGAAGGATACCCCAACATTTATGTTGGGGAGGAGTTCATTTCTAAAAGAAAAACTGATTTACCAAGGCAAGGAGAAATAGTGATGCAATTATTATCCCTAGTATGCCAAGGCGATTCATTTCATATTCTGGCTTTCTGTCACCATATTTTTTAGCCTGCCTAACAATAAGCAATACAAATATAGTCTCAAGAGGAACAACAATTGAGCCAGTTATGTCAATAACTTTATAGAATGCATTGTGTACATCTTTATAAATTATAGCAAAGAATAATAACAAAGGAATTATGCAGGTCAGGGATGATGCAAGCAATGGTTTCATCTTAAAATCAAACATGTACATCTCCTTGAG
>JAGLGH010000141.1 GCA_023144115.1 Nanobdellota archaeon
ATTGTATCTTTACAAATTTCGCTTGCGCAATATAGGCTCTTATTATAAAGATCTGCCAGACTGTCTGATACTGAAGTTTTCTTTGCATAATTATAACTATTAACAGTCGCCTCTAAAGGAGTTATATGTTTTCTTTTTGATTTAACTATTGTAAAGCTGTTTCTTATGTCTGGATTGTCTATTGTAAGAAGGTCTTGATTAAGCTTTGAGTCTATCTTCATAATATAACTCGAATGATTATCATGAGTCTTTATTATTACTTCAAGAGGCTTTGTCTTAAGAGATGCTACCACAGAACGCCCAAGCATCCCAAGATTATTTACCCCTCCTTGTTCATCAGAATTATATATATTCATTAACAAGCTTTTTAGATCATCTTTTGAAGCTATGCCTGGTCCGTCAAAATTAACTTCAGTAATATCTTTTGTATTAATTATGTCTATTCTTGAAGCATTATTTGCAAGAGCAAATCTTGTAATCTCTTTAAGATACTGGTCAGGGTCAAGGGAAAGATGATTGATACTTTTTTTAATCATTTCCTCTAAATCAGCTGTAAATGGAAAACCCTCTTTTAATTTTTCATCTCTCATATTGACCACTCCTGGAGGGATCAATTAAATCCATTGGAATTCCAAAGGTTAAAGAATCTGTCCAATTTGATGGTTTTAAGGCAGGGAAGTTATTTTTGATATAATCTTTTAAAAAGAGAAAAGCAAGATTTGAAGTATGCTTCTCCTTATGATGATAAATTGTAATCATTTTCTGGACATATTTTGAATCAAGATTGATAGCAAAATCATATCTTGGTTTAAGCGTCCAAAAATCCCTTGTTTTAAGCATCATCTTTTTAGTGAAGTTTTTCATGGATTTTTCAATAGCAATTTTTCCAAACTGATCTATCAATACAATATCATCATCCCATTGATATTTATTCAATTTTGTATTGTTTGTAAAATAGATTTCATTTATAGATGATTTATATGTTCTTTTCAGCATTTTTGAAACTCCTTTAAGGAATTTCTCTTCTCTTCCTTCTATAATAGATTTATCTTCAAGCCTGCATGGCACAGTATACTTTCTAGCAGCAGATTCTGTTGATCCAAGTATTTTAACAAGCTCACTTAAAGGATTAGTGTGATATTCTCTATAGCATAAAGCAAGCTTATTCTGTTTTTTTAATAATTCTGCAAGTTCAGTATCATTATCTCCAACTCTAAACACTGTTTTTTCTTTAGCATAAAAGTCTGTAAGTTCGCCAAATGAAATATTTCCGTTGATAGTAGGTATTATCTTAAAATCATATGCTTCTGAAGGAAGTTCTGACCTGATTTTCACTGCAATATTTTTTCTGCTAAGAACCTTGCCAATGAAAGGCAGATCTGATGCTTCTTTTTTCGTCTGCACATTAATACTCAATTTTTTAATATATGAGATCATAAAATTCCAGCAAAGCTCAACTTCGTTTCTAGCATCAGCATACTGCTTATTATGCTCTGATCTTCTTCTTGAATATTCATAAAACTCTTTTTCATATTCATCTATCTTAGTGACAAATGATTCTGCCTCCTGTTTTGTAATTAGATTTAGGATTGACTTTCTGGCTAATATCCCTCTGAGTTTCTGAATCCCCCTAGGATTATTGAGACTATATGTCCTAAAATTTGTTTCTATTTCCACCTCTGGACACTGCTCTGTGAATTGAGGTATTGGATTCTGACTATAATAATCTATTCTCTCAAGCGCATTAACAAAAAGATGCTTAATTTCTTTTTCAATAAAGTTTATTATCTTTCTAAAATCCTTATTTTTATCAATAGAATCCCTTGAAAAAGTATGCTTAAACTTATGGCTTGATACTAAAGCAGATATATTTTCCCATCCAGATAATGGTTTAGAATCTTTTTCTTCAAGCAGGAGCCTGTTATTATGAAACTCATAAAATGGTTTTTCTGTTACAGCTATAACAAATTCAAGACCATCATAGGACTTATATAATTTTATTTTTGAATCAATGTCAAATTCCTCATTTATGAACTCTTTTTCTACATATATTGGTGTCCTTGACCTTTTGCAGGCGTATTTCATTTTCTCTTTTGCTTTGACCTTGAAAGCCCTAACTTCATCTTTTTTCATTATTTTTGTCAGTATTACTTTTGTGCCTTTTCTATCATCTATATCTTCCATAACATAACCAGGTTTATCTTTTATGCCTTTAAGGTAAAGTGACCATGCTTCTTTTTTCTTTTTCTTTTTATTCATACGACAGGATTCTGTATAGAACTCATCAAGATCAAGAGCAAACACAGATACTATTCCAATTCCATATTTGCCAATCTTACGCTTATCTTTCCATTTGCTTGATTTAAAAAGCTTTAGGAAATACTCATCTCTTTCAAAAGTAGTCATTCCGCATCCATAATCTTCAAATATCATATCCAGCTTTACTTCATCATCATTTTCTGCCTTCCTTTTATTATAATAAACATCTATTTGAGGTGTATCAGAATCAATGCAATTTTGCAGAAGTTCCCTAAATGAATCTTCAGCTTCATTGAATTGTTTTGAGAGTTGGGAGACTATATTTTCAATATTCTTTTTAATAAATTCCCTGCTGAACTCATCATCCTTAAACATATCAATTTTTTCAGAATCCTGGATATTACCCTTATAATCCTGGATATTTTTTTTATTTTTCTTAAACCACGATTTCATCTTATCCTCTTGCCCGGTCTTCTTTTATCTCAATTATATCATGCATGGGAATCTTTTCTGCAATTTTTTTAGATATCTTCTCATCTGCAATATACTTATGCGATATCTCTATAAAAGGATTCATAATCATCTTTATCCTGTCAACCTTCTCTTCAGATTCATAATCATCAGGGTTGTAATATTCTGTTGAACAATCCCTATGGATAGATAATATAAATGAAGAAGAATCTGCTGCAATAGAGTTCAGATTGCTATTTTGAGGGTCTATCCTGGAGAATGCTTGTGAATCAATTGTGATTGGAGAATATAATGGTCCTAATATAGTTCTTTCTGATTTTCGGACAAGAAGATTGCCATCTTTTGAAAGCTCATAGAACAGGATGTTTGATTCTTTTGAGAACAGGAGTCTCATCTTTTCTGATATGTCCTTGCTAATTACTGCATTATCATAATTTTGTTTTTTGAATTTCTTATGTCTTAAAATCTTTGGAGTATCATAAATCTCAAGATTATATCCTACAAAAGCATTTAATATCAGGCTAAACCCAAACATATCAACTCCTATAAGGCTGGGTTTGCCATCTTCAATAATCCTTGCATTGATGCTTATATCATGATAAGAATTATTTTTAACAAGTTTCATATAATAATTATATCTTGCAAGGCTTTTCATATTTTCATCAAAAAGAGGTCCGACATTCTCATCAAAATTCTCAAGTGTAAGAGAGTCAATCCCAGACATTAGATTCTCTTTTATTCTGTCAGGAGAATAATTCTGCTTTATCTTCTTGTTTATTAAATCCTGATCAGCACTAATCTTCATAAATTCATATTTCATAGGAAAACCTGATCTTAGATCAAATGTAATTGCATTAGACAAGCCCATTATAGTCTTTGTATAAAAGATGTCTATATTCTCACTGATTTTTGCTGCAGAAGCATGATTATTTTTTGAATTATCTCTTAAATAGCTGAATAAGCGTGAGGTTTCATCAAAATGGAATGCAATATATGAATGGTCCTCCAGTTTTGCATAATGTTCAACAGGGAAATCAGAATGTTGCATAAGCCAGACCCCTATTTATCTTCTTGATTGTATTCAATCCTAGTTGGTGGACTTTCCTCTGCTCCAGATAATGCTCTTTGATATTTTCTTAATTGACCATTCTTTCTTAGATATTCAAGGGCGTTGTTGTTGCTCTTATCAACAATATTTAATGAGTTACCCCTATAAACAAATTTTGGAATAAGCTTATCGCTTTCTTTTGTAAGTTCCTCTGCATGCTGTGCGGTTTTCTCAAGTATTTCATTGAAATTCTCAATTAGGTTTACGGAAATAGTTGATCCCTCAGTTATTAATCCCTCAAGTGTTGTTACTAATTTTGTAGAAATTTTTCCTGTTGCTGCATTATCTATTAGCTCATTTATACTATTATAGATATCCTTGCCTTGAACAAGATAAACTCCAATCGTATTTAATTGTACTTTAGTTCCATCCCTATGATTTATAAGCCTTTCTTCCATACTCTTATATTCAGATATTGTGTATTTCATATCCTCAAGATCCATATCAATCTGCTCAATTCTTTGATAGGCTGCCATTGAATCTGAATCAAGTTTTAGAGTATCAATTGAATCAAAGTCATCTACATGATACTGTTCGAGGAGGGGGTCAATAAGTTCAAACTTTTCTCGTTCTACTTTTTCCAACGCTGAATTTAATTCTACCTTTTTATCCTTTATCTTAATTAATTTGTTGCCATAATTCTGATAATTAGTTCTGATTATAGCTAAAGTTGATTTTATTCCTTCATCACCATATAACATGTCATATATCTCTTGATTTACTTTTATTAATAAACTAAATTGATCCTCCAGACCTGCGCTTACTGAGCCTGCATGAGAAAGTAAATTTTTTGTCTGCTTTATTCCTGGTACTCTTGAAAGAGCAGTTCCAATTAATTTTCCTGTAGCACTAACTTTCTTCATCATTCCATCTTCGTTTCCAATATTTTTAAAACTATCAACTATTGAAGATGATGACTGATTCTGTAATCTCATCCTTTTAGAAATTTTACTATAATCTTTTTTCAGTGTTTCACAAAGAGTTCTTGCTTTTTTTGATTCCTCAAAATCAATATTTGATTTTTTTCTTACACTATCTCTCATTTCATCAAGATAAGCAGTTAAATCATTATTCTGTTGTTCTAATGGCATTAATGAATCTTCAATAGCTATATCTGTCATAAATATCCCTCCAGTGTTTATAATAACAGTAAAATTGTATGAGTATTATTACTGAGAAGTTGTATCTCTTTAAAAATGTTGCGGAATCATGGAGTTTTTCGAAGATATCCAGGGGTTTTGATTAAGAATAAAGCATTAATTCACCCACCATAAAATCTTGAGGAACAAAGTTCCTTAAATCTTGGTAAGCAAAGCTTACTAAGTCTTGATGAACAAAGTTCATTAAGAAGTTAGATAGCTTTGCTATCCAACTAACTTAAAAAGCTCTGCCTTTCAAGTAACCTAGAAAACTTCGTTCTCCAAGTGATTTTCAAATCAAATTTTTTACAAACCTTTTTAAAGTCAACTATTCTCCATAACTTAAAATGGCATTTAATATTGATGATATGACATCATTTTGCAAGAGAAAAGGCTTTGTATATCCAACATCTGAGATATATGGCGGTCTGGCAGGATTTTTTGATTATGGTCCTTATGGAGTTGAATTAAAGAATAATCTAAAGCAGCACTGGTGGAAGACATTTGTGAAGTCAAGAGAAGATATTGTAGGGATTGATGGCTCTATAATTGCTAATTCTCAGGTATGGGAGGCATCAGGCCATGTCAGCTGCTTTGCAGATATCATGGTGACTTGCTCTAATCCAAAATGCAAGAATAAGATAAGAGCTGATCATTTCATAGAAGATCAGCTTAAATTTCCAGCTGATGGAATGAAAGCAGATACTATAAATGCGCTAATTGCTGAGAATAAGCTTGTATGCCCAAAATGCAAGTCCAAATTTCTTCCAGCAAAAGATTTCAATCTTATGTTCTGTACACAGGTAGGACCAGAAGGGGAAAAAGAAAATAAGGCTTATTTGAGACCTGAAACTGCGCAGCTTATATTTGCAGATTTTAAGCTTGTTGTTGAAAATGCAAGACTGAAGCTTCCCTTTGGCATTGCGCAGATAGGCAGGGCTTTCAGAAATGAGATTTCACCAAGAGGATTCTTATTCAGGTGCAGGGAATTTGAGCAGATGGAAATAGAGTATTTTGTCCATCCAGATGCATATGATAAATGCCCTCATATTGATGGGATTCTTGACTGCGAGATAAATTATATTGATGCTGCTATGCAGGAAAATGAGGGTGAAAACGAGCCTGAGAAAAAAGCAACAATGAAAGAGCTTCTTGACAAGGGCATTATAAAGACACCCTGGCATGCTTATTGGCTGTCAATAATTCAGGAATGGTTTACTCAGCTTGGAGCAAATGCTGATAAGCTAAGAATAAGACAGCATATCTCTACAGAAAGAGCCCATTACTCTATAGATTGCTGGGATCTTGAGTACAACTTTCCATTTGGCTGGAAAGAGCTTACAGGTACAGCAAACAGGACTGATTTTGACCTTAAGCAGCATATGGAGCACAGTGGCCAGGATCTTTCTTTGTATGATGAGGAATCAAAGAAAAAGATAATCCCTCATGTCATAGCTGAGCCTTCGATTGGTGTGGATAGAGCTTTCCTTGTATTCATGTTTGATGCTTATGAAGATGACAAAGAGAGGGGCAATATTGTGCTTAAGCTTGATCCATATCTTGCTCCTGTCAAGGCAAGGATATTCCCGCTTATCAATAAACTGCATGATGATGCAAGGAAAATATATTCAATGCTTAAGGATGATTTGACTGTAGGGTATGACAAGTCTGGCAGTGTGGGCAGAAGATATGCAAGGGCTGATGAGATAGGAGTGCCTTATTGCATTACAGTTGATTTTGAATCAAGGGAAGATGGATGCGTGACAGTGCGTGACAGAGATACGACCCAGCAGGTAAGAGTAGAGGTTAATAAGCTCAAGGATACTCTCAATAAGCTCCTGAATAAAGAGATAGAGTTCGAGAATGCAGGAAAACCTGTAGGAGAAAAAAATAAAGATTAAAGATTTCTGAAAGAAATTTTTAAAAGGTGGTAATAATGGCAATAAAAGATTTAGAAGCAAGACAAGGAAATGTAGATTTAATAATGGAAATTGTTGAAAAGTCAGAACCAAGAGAATTTGAAAAGTTTGGCAAGACTGGAAGGGTTTGCAATTGCAAAGGAAAGGATGAGACTGGCACAATAACCATGACATTGTGGAATGATGATATTGATAAGGTCACTGTAGGCAATAAAGTGCATATCACTAACGGCTGGGTAAGCGAATGGCAGAGCGAGCTTCAGCTTTCTACTGGCAAATTCGGCAAGCTGGAAGTGGTAGACAATGGTTCAGCAGAAACTGTTGATGAACCAGTTAAAAAACCAATTAATGAAGCAGTTGAAGAAGATTTTGTTGATAATTCTTCTAAAACTGAAGATGAAAAAGTAGAAGAAGAACTGCTTGAAGAGCTTGGCTCAGAAGAAGAGACTATTAAAGAATCTGTTACTGAAGATGAGAAATCTGGCAATTAATTAAATTTTCTCATTTGCATAACATTTATAAATAACCTTGCAAATCCTATATACATCTTTATTGGGGACGTAGCTCAGCCTGAAGAGCAGCAATGCTCTGGCTAAGGAGAGCACTAGACTGAAGATCTGATGAGGCTTAAGCCGATGAATATTAGAGATCTAGGTGTCCCGGATTCAAATTCCGGCGTCCCCATT
>JAGLGH010000142.1 GCA_023144115.1 Nanobdellota archaeon
TCCATTTCTATATTTAACTATATATCCTCCTCTTTGCTTTCTCCATTCTTTTCATCATGTGTTCTGGTTTTATAAGATGGGAAAGCACATGATAAATCATGCATAATTCATCATCATCATCTAAGACTTTTTCCATTTCTTTGAGTTGGTCTATCATATAATGATCATGCCTCATCCCAGGGTCTGTCTCAGCAAGATAATCCATCCTGAAAGTTCTAATCTGTATTCCCAACAGCCTGTTTTTAATAGCATCAAGCCATTCATCATATTTTACATTAGTTCTTCCATTTTTAACAGATTGTCCTAAAATTTGTTCATCCAGAAGTCCCTGACTGATAAGTGCTTTTTTTACTTTTTCCTTTTTGAATGATTCTCGCAGCATATGGACAGTCATTTGATAATCCATATATCCTGTCTTTTTGGGATTCTGTATGTTATCTTCCCTCTCTTCTATCTCAATTCCTGAATAGTTATTCAGCCTACTTTTGAGATATCTCATATTTTTATTTTTTATAGATAACTGTTGAAATTCTGTCATATTTTTTATTTTTCCTTTATAAAATTCTTCACAGTCTTGTATTATAATTCTTGCTGCATAAGTATCATCAAAACTTGTAAATTTCTTTTTGCTTATCATAAGTACAAATTTTCTAAAATCATATTTCAACCTTGTCTTTACTATAGCTACAGGCACTTTTATATAGTAATTCATAGCGTTTTCAAATAATTGTGCAGTCTTTGGGTCAAATTGTTCAGAAATATTATTATAACCAAACATTAAAATCTGTTCAAGGTTGAATATATTTAATGTACTGCTCTTTGAATTTAGAATCACCTTTTTTAATTTTTTAAAATTTCCTTTCTCATCTTTAACATCTCTCAATATTTTCTCCAATACTTTTGTCTGGTCAGGTTTATATAGCTCTCTATATATCACGACATCTCCTGTTTTTCTTTTTTCTGCAGAGCTGTGGCATTGTCTGCATTTGAGGATATTATCTTTAATATCTGCCCTCCCTATATTATATATAAGTCTGCTATCATCAAATTTCACATTTCCAGGAGTTGCTTTTATATCCACAAGAACCTTTTCAAGAACTATTCCTCTTGGATGCTTTCTTCTTTTTGTCAGGTTCATAAAATCCTGGCCAGGGCAGTATGCTGTGAATTCTTGCGCATAATTCTTTTTGAGAGGCCCTTTCTCGCTATATATATCATTAATGATATCATCCATAATTGCATTAAATGCGCAAAGAACAATCTTCCCATCATAATATATATTATCAAATTCATTAAGTAATGATTTGATATCTTTGTTTTTTCTGATTATTTCAATATTCTCGCTGAGCTTGAGTTGCTGTTCTTTTTTATCTTTTTTTGATTTCGGTTTGTAAAACTTAATCTGTGTTCTAATATGTTCTGTCAACGCATGCAAAATTTGATCAACTGATTGCTTTCTTATGTTCATTTTAGATCCCTATAATTTTAAAACAGGACTTTATTTTTAAATATTAATAATCCTCTTCGACATCAATTGCTTTCTCAAAACTCCGGCGTACTGCTCATTGCTGTAATGACTTCATGCAGTGCATCCAGATAGTTCTTATTCAATCCTTTTTTATTGATTTCCTCATAGTTTTTTGATTCAATGTATCTCATAAAGCTGCTAACATCTGGATTGCTAATGAAACGCTCTATTGAATCATAAAATCCAGTTCTTGCCTTATCTCCATGCTCCTTGCCATATTCAAGGATAACTCGCAGCTGCTCAGTATACCTCTCAGATATACCCTCTGATTTTATTCCCACTTTATCCAGATCAAGCAGATCATAGGCTTCTTCAATGGTTATGCCCTTTCTCATATACTCGACAGGAGGCTTTCCTTCAGCAGCCTGGACAGCCATACCAAATCCCTGGCAAAGTACTGAGATTGCAATAAACTGAGTTTTGAGGCTTTGAAATATTTTTCTGACATCTGAATCAGTCTGGACAGGATTATATTTATCTTCTACTAACTTCATAAGTAAATCTTTATATTCAGTATCAGTAATACTTTTTTCAAGCCTTATATCAACATATTTTTTATCAAAATCATCTGGATTGCCACTTGTCATACCTACAACTATTGCATTATTATAAAGCTCCTTGATTCTTTTTGCCAAATCATTTCCGCTTCCCCCTGGCATGTTTTTATCAATAATTATTATATCAGGTCTTCTCTCCATTACCTTTTCAATCCCTTTTTTTGGGCATTCTGCTGTCATTATCTCAATATCCATACCTGTAGTAATCTCATACAGTTTGTCATAATACTTTTTTTCATCATCAACAATCAATAATCTTTTTGTCATATTATCAACTCCTTATGATTTTATATCTCCAGCTCTTCTTCAAGCTGCTCAATTCTTTTCTGCATTTCTTCTTTATTCATATTTTAATTAGAGGTCAGATGATACTTTTAAATGTTTCCAATATATTCACTGAGGAGTAGGTTCTAGAGTCAAATTTCCCTAAGACTACCCCTTATCTAAACTGATTTCACAATATTTTATATACTAAAAACCAATCCCTTTCTATCATGTGCGCAATAATCGGAGTATTTAATGCTGATAAAGCAATGAGCAAGGTTTTGTCTGGCTTGAGAATAATGCAGGACAGAGGCAGGGATAGTTATGGACTTATCATTGATAATGCAAATCTTATTCATAATAAAACCCTCAAGGGATTACAATCATTCAAAATAAAACAGACTCCAAATAAACAAAGCGTGCTTGGTCATGCGCTTCATTCTATAGTAGGGTACCAGCCCCAGCCTTTTTATGAGAATCAATCAAAATCATCTTTTGCAGCGAATTGTGAGATATATAACTGGAAAGAACTGTGTGCAAAGCATAAAATAACAGCACAAAATGATGCTGAACTCCTGTTTAAACTGATAAATCTCAGGGGAATAGAAAATATTAAGGAAATACTTAAGGAACTTGACGGAGTATATGCTTTTGCTTACCAGAACCAAAGCCATGTCTGCATTGCGAGAGATATTCTGGGTGTCAAGCCCCTCTGGTATGGATATGACAAAAACAAAGGCTTTGTTTTTGCATCTGAGAGAAAAGCGCTTGTTGAGCATTTTGAATATGAGGCAATAGAAGAGCTCAATCCACGATGCATCATTATCTATAATAAAACATCCCATAATATATCTTCTGTAAAAAGACAATTCTTTAAGATAACACCTTTGCATAAAAAACCTTATGAAACTCTTAAGAAAGAGACTCTTGGCCTGCTGACATCTGCTATTGCCAAGAGAATTCCTGATCAGCCATTTGGCTTGCTTTTCTCAGGAGGAATTGATTCTGTATTCATTGCGATGATATGCAAAAGGCTTGGTGTTGATTTTACTTGTTATACTGCTGCGATTGATGAGCCTGGACTAAAGGTTTCTGAAGATTTGGTGTATGCGCAAAAGGCTGCAAAAAAATTAGGGTTAAAATTGAATATCAGGAAGATCCGGCTTGCTGAAGCAGAGAAATATCTTAAGACAGTTGTCCCTTTGATAGAAGATAATAATGTCGTAAAAGTGGGTGTTGGGCTTACATTTTATCTTGCATGCGAGAACGCGAGAAAAGAGAATATCAAAGTCATATTCTCAGGTCTGGGAAGTGAAGAAATTTTTGCAGGATATGAGAGGCATAAGCAATCATCTGATATAAATCAGGAATGCCTTTCTGGTCTTAGGAAGATATATGAACGCGATACTTATCGCGATGATGTAATCACTATGAATAATAATCTTGAACTACGGCTGCCATTTTTTGATAAAGAACTTGTATCCTATGCTTTGAACATACCTGTAAAATATAAGATAAAAGATGAGATTAATAAGTTGATACTGAGAGAGATTGCTCAGGATCTTGGTCTTGATGATGAATTCGCTTTAAGGAAAAAGCGCGCTGCGCAATATGGCTCGCGCATAGACAAGGCTTTGGCAAAGCTGGCAAAGAAAAGAGGCTTCAGATTCAAGTCAGAATACCTAAAAACATTTTATGATGCAAAGAATGTACGCCTTGGAGCCTTATTCAGCTCTGGCAAAGACAGCCTTTATGCAATGTACCTTATGCATAAACAAGGTTATGATATCAATTGCCTGATCTCAATCAAAAGCAAAAATCCTGATTCTTACATGTTCCATACTCCTAATATTGATCTTGTCTCACTTCAGGCACAGGCATTAGGGATTCCGATTATAATTCAGGAGACAGCTGGAGAAAAAGAACTGGAGTTAGAAAGTATGGAAATTGCATTAAAGGAGGCAATGAAAAAGTATAAGATTCAGGGCATAGTAACTGGAGCTTTGTTCAGCACTTACCAGCGTGACAGGATAGAAAAGATTGCTGACAATTTAGGACTCAAAGTATTCTCTCCATTATGGCATATGAACCAGGAATATGAGATGAGGCAGCTGATTGCCCAAGAATTTGAATTTATATTTTCAAGCATTGCTGCTTATGGCCTGGATAAGTCCTGGCTTGGGAAAAGGATAACTGAAAAGCATGTGGATAATCTTGTTGAGCTTAATAAGAAGATAGGCATTAATATTGCAGGAGAAGGCGGTGAGTTTGAATCTCTTGTTCTGGACATGCCCATGTTTAAGAAAAAATTAAAGATAATCAGCTCAAGAATTGCTGAGGATGGTCCAGAGACTGCTAAGTTTATTGTAGAAAAAGCAGAACTTGTTGATAAAGCTGCATAAGATTCAAATATATTTTTCTTCTTCAAATTTTCAGGTCATTTTTCAGGTCATTTTTTTAGTTTTCAGGTCATTTTGCTTTATATTTAATTGCTCTGCCAATACCTATATGCTCAACAAAACCTAATTTTACAAGTTTTATTAAATCTCTTTTTGCAGTGGCATCTCCTATTTTGAAGTGTTCTCTATATTTTTTATTTGTGAATATATAATCTTCATTTAACATCAATCTTAAAGCTTCAATTTGTCTATCAT
Source organism: Nanobdellota archaeon (assembly GCA_023144115.1). GTDB lineage: Archaea > Nanobdellota > Nanobdellia > Woesearchaeales > JAGLGH01 > JAGLGH01. The sequence goes on from JAGLGH010000142.1 coordinate 5,004, forward strand.
TTAATCCTAATTCCTGAAGATTTATCTTGCCTTTTTCTGGAATTAGTTTTAATATCTCTTCAGGAGCATAAAAAATAACTTCAAATCCGCCACCAATCTCTTCAAAATCTGGCTCTTTTAGGCCATGCTCAACACACCACTTTACTATTTTATTGGTTCCCTTACCCCATTGTTCAATATTTTTTATCAAAAAGAAACTACTGGCAATTAAAGGATTTCTTAAAATAGAATCATGTTTTTTCTTTAACATGGATGGAGTTAATAGGCCTGGTAAATGTCCTGGGTTGGATATTTCTATTCTGTCATCAAGAATAGATATTTTAATGTTGCCTGAGATAGAATAGTCTCTGTGGCAGATGGAATTGATGATAGCTTCTCTTAGGGCATCTATGGGGTATTCCCATACTTCTTCTCTTTTAAACATAACAATCTTAGCTGCTTTTTTGATATGAGAAAGCACAAAAGTTTCTGCTTTGTCTACTTGATCTATTATATTCCCATCAATTAATTTCAGATCAATAAAATCAACAGCAGTTATTCCTTTAAATCTGGCGCATCTAATTCTTGCTTGTAAAAAGAATTTTTGAGGATTTTTTCCAAACAACATAATTGAAGCATTGGTCAATTTTCCTTTTTTTATGAAGTTTAATCTCTCTAATGTTTCTTTAATAGGTGTTTCTGGATCAACATCGAAATTCCTTTCTGCTTTTGCTTTTCTTAAAAACCACCTTACTTTATATTCATCAATATCCTGTAATATGGCGCCTTCACAAACCTCTTCATCCCATTTAGTCTGTTTTTGCTCAATTATTATTTGCTTTAGTTCATCAGGCGGCATAATTCTCTTTTCAGATCCTACTCTTTTGTATGCAATGCCGTTCAGAAAATATGGCTTGTTATTGCCTTGAAGGATTTTAACTTCTAGTATTGATTTGCCTTCTTCCTTAATTTCTTTTATTTCTGGGCTGATCTCAGGTTTTATCCTTGAATTTATCTGCTGAGATACCTTTCTTAGAGTATTATCAGAAATCTGCATTCCAATGACTTTCCCTTTATCACTAACACCAAAATAAATAATCCCTCCTTTATGATTAAGGAAAGCACAGACTGATTTTAATGCATCATCCAGCTGCGCTAATGATGGCTTTAGTTCTATTGTATGGGATTCTTTGAGTTTCATTTTTTGTCTTAAAGATGTTTTGAAACTATAGATTCCCATCTATTGATAAATTTTAGGGCAGTCTGTCCTGTGGCAAGTGATATGATTTCCGAGAATGTTGAAGGATTTTGGGGTAGTGGGTTGGTTTATTCAAATTGTTTTCTGATTATTTCTTTTTGTTTTGCTGAGTTAATGGGTTTAAAATAAAGCGAAAATCCTAGATTTAATATCTCAATCACAGCAAGTTATAGAGTATTACGCAAATATTCTAAACGGATTTTCTGTCATTCTCTTGATGAGCAAATCTTGATGAGCATAGCTCATTAAGAACTTAGAGAGCTCTGCTCTCCAAGTGCTCATTAAGTCTTGGTAAGCGAAGCTTACTAAGAAGTTAGAGAACTTTGTTCTCCAACTAAGTTAGAGAGCTTTGCTCTCCAACTCAACTTGGGAATCATGCCGCTGCGAGCAGCGAAGTATTAACCCCAAGTAGGAATAAACTTTCACTTAATCCTAATAGCTTCCAAATTCCGAGGAGCAGCTGTCTCTACCCGCATCTGCTTATGGATTGAGCTTGCCAGGTCAAGGCATTTTGAGTTTTCGCCATGGTTTATGATTATTTTCTTTGCCCTGGGATGGCACCTGTGAACAAAATTCATCAACTGCCTTCTGTCAGAATGATTTGATATTGCCAGCCTGCGGATATCCATCTTCAGCTGTAACACTTCATTCTTTGTTCCTGCTTTGAATATGAATTCGCGCTCACCGCGTTGTATCCTTGCTCCTAATGAACCTTCGCCCTGATAACATGAAAGTACTAGGCTATTCTTTGGGTTGTCGCCAAAAGCTTTTAGGTACTCTACAGAAGGACCACCTACAAGCATACCAGATGTTGCTAATACTATGCATGCTCCAGTCTCTTCTATTATCTGCTTTCTTTCTTTTCCGCTACCAACCTGCCTAAATATCTCTGAAAGGAAAGGGTTAGCATCTTTATGGAATATCTGTTTTCTTACCTGTGAGTTCATAAATTCAGGATATGCTGTATGGATTGCTGTTATTTCCCAGACCATGCCATCAACATATACTGGAACTGGGTCAATTATTCCATTTCTTACCATGCTTTCTATTAACACCATAATCTCCTGCGCCCTTCCTGAACCCAGGACAGGCATAAGAACCTTTCCGCCTTGCTTTATGGTTTTGGTAACAATATCCTTTAGTTCCTGGTCAGCATCTTTTTGCATTGGCATGAGGTTATCTTTGCCGCCATATGTGCTTTCTATTATCATTGTCTCTAACCTTGGGAACTGTGTTGCAGCAGCTTCAAGAAGCATAGTCCTGCCGTATTTGAAGTCAGCTGTATAGAGGAGATTGTGAAGCCCATTGCCTATATGGAGGTGCGCCATTGCGCTTCCAAGTATATGGCCTGCATTATAGAATGTAAGCCTTATATCTGGAGTTATATCTGAGACCTCTTCGTAATTAAGCCAGATACAGTGCTTAACCATCTCTTTTACATCTTCGCTTGTATATACTGGCTCTTTGCCTTCATGCCTCTGGATCTTGATATAGTCCAGCGCCAGCAGGCTCATTACATCTCGTGTAGGAAGTGTACAATAGACCGGACCCCTGTATCCGAATTTGAACAGGTAAGGCACAAAACCGCTGTGGTCCATATGAGAATGTGTTACTATAACTGCATCAAGTTCATTTATGTTGAACTCCGGAGCCTCAAGAAAAGGAAATGCTTCATCATCATTAGCTACGTTTATGCCACAGTCAAGGAGCACTCTTGATTCTGGTGTCTGCAAGAGCAGGCAGCTTCTCCCTACCTGCCTTCCTCCTCCAAGGAAAGTTACTCTTATCCATTCTTTTTTCTTGCCTCTTATCCATCCGTCATATATCCTATGACCTACCTTATCAAGGAATTTTCTCCTGTAATCACTGTTCTGGTAAAGGACGCTTCTGATATTATCTATCAGGTTGCATTTGAGCGCAGGAGTCCTTTTAATGATTGGAACCCATAATGTATTTGTTCTTATCTCACGAAGTATGGAACCCTGCTTACCTATAGCAAGCCCAGGTTTTTCTGCTTCTATTATGACTTGTGAACGCTGAGGATCAAAAATAATCTGTGAAAGCTTTGCCTCCTCTGGAATCATCTTCTCTATCTCTTTTTGTGCAATTTCAGGGTCGAGAGTGATTGAAGGATCAGGTCTTAGTTCAACCCTTTTCTTTATATCATTGACTACACTTCTGATAAGCCCTTTGTTGTCAAAGAAAAATTCTTTGTCTTTTGTATATACTACTATATTTGCTCCTTCAAAACAAGCATCGCTTATTTTATCTTTCGGGAGAATCTTCATTACTTCTTTTATTATATCTGGCATTTTATACCTCCGATATTTATTAATAATTTTGTCAAGAATCTCATGTCAGAAACATGAATTTATATCTTGATGCCTCTTGTTTTTTTGGGAGGCAAATTCCAATTTATTTATGAAAAATGGTAATAATTTCTTCAGAAACTTATTTAGTTCTTATTCTACTTCAGCTTTTGATTCTATTGTATGATCAAAAATCTTTTCTATCCCTTTATCTCTGATGGCAATTATGTCAATCCCATTGCCGCTTGCTATATCTCTTTGAATTGCAGCATTTATGCATCTTATTGCAAGCTTTTTAGCATCGTCAACCATCATGCCTTTTTTAAACAGTGTTTCCAAAACACCATATACCATTACGCTTCCTGATCCGCTTGAGATGAAATCCTCGACTTCAGCAATGCTGCCATCAGGGAATACATCATATATGTAAAATCCTGTTACATCTGCGCCGCCAACAATAAAATGTGCGATTCCTGGTATCATTGAAGGTCGCCTGATATTATTATAAGTAAATCTTGCAGTAAGGTTTGCAGCTTCTTTTACAGTCACTTCCCTTTTGGTCCTTATCATCTTCAGCTTAAGTTCAGATTCAACATACCTTGCAAGAAGTTGTGCATCTGAAGCAGTACCTGCGATTGTAACTGCAATCTTGTCTGTTATAGGGATAATCTTCTGTGTCTTTTTGTTTGCAATAAGATATCCTGCGGTCGCTCTTCTGTCTGCTGCAAGTATTATACCATCCTTGCATATCAATCCTAAGGTCGTTGTGCCTGTTTTAAGCACTTTTTCAGTGTCTTCCATTTTTATCATTTAACAAAATTTGTGAGAAATTATATTTCTTAATATAGAGTAATCATATTGGTGTATTTAAATCTTTCGCTTTTTT
>JAGLGH010000143.1 GCA_023144115.1 Nanobdellota archaeon
GACATTATCTTTTCCACAATCTCTGGCTTGATATAATGATGGATAGTTACATTATAGCTCTCTTTCCAGACATTTTCTTTCTTTACAAATCTCTTATGTCCCAGCTTTTCAGCAATAGACATGAATAATGCGCGAATCTCTTCTTTGGTTGCTGACCTGCGCGAACTTAGGAATTCTTTTGCTTTATTTGTTGCATAATATGATCTTACAATATGAGGGTAAAACTCCTTGCCGCAATATCGTCTGAATGCCTCTTTAAAATGCACATCGCGCAGAGGATGTCCTGTAGATGTATTTACAAATACAAAAGATGACTTGTTAAGAGGCTCAAGTTTGTCCATCAGCCTGTTTATGAATATATCAGGGAACCTTTCTGTAGTATTTATAGGTACTCCGTCTTTTGCCAGGTAATTGAATGTTACATGGCTGCCTTTGATTGAGATGTCTTTTTTCTTTAATGTTGTTAGGCCCTTGTGACCATGAGCATTATAATATATCTCATTTCCTATTCTCATATATGTCTTAAGCAAAGTATACATTGGAATTGCAAGATGATCATCTTTATCCTTTAATGCAGATGCTACATTTCGTTTAAGCTTTGGATAGTGCTTTCCAAACTCTTCAACTGTCCTGTATTTCTTCTTAGCCTGCTTCTTCTTTTTTTCAAGGGTATAAGCATAAGAATAAGTGCCTCCAGGATTTTGGTATAGCACATCCCAGTGGCTATGTGAAGTTTGATCATGAATTGCCAGATGCTTTGCAAATAGGGAATAAGCCTTATCTAATCGCTTGCCATCAGGCAGGATATTGATTCTTGCGCCCTTTATATTTCCTAGTGGAGATAGCTCCCCTTTGAGAAATACTGGATTTTTTTTATCTTTAAGAACATCTAGATTATTATGAGCCATGAAAAGTTTAATTACGTTCATTGCTTCAGGAAACTCAACCAATGATTTCTTCCATGATTTGCTTGTTTTTTCATATACTTTCAGGTCTTTTGCCTTTATTTTAAGTATCCCTCCAGGGATTGGTTTTGTTTCATGAGCAGACATAATACTAGTAAATATATCTTACCAATAAAAACTTTTCGCAAAAATGTAGGTATTTTTATTCTATATAAAATAATCAAGGAGTTTTTAATTGATCTTCTATCTCAATAACCTTATCAATCTCCTCAATGATTCTTGCTTCAAAATCATAGACACGCTCTCCCTCCTGCTTTTCATTCTCAAGCAGACTGATGAGCTTCTTTGTAAGCTTCTCTTCTTTAGCAATGTCCATGCCTTTCACTTTAATCTGACCTATGTGTTCCTGAATAAGCGCTGCTTCAATATCATCAGCATGCCTTGCATTAACCTTAATCTCTTCCAGTTCATGTGATGCAAGAGCAGATGTGTTCTTCATGACAAAATATGCCCCCTTGCTATAAATCATGGTGAATATCTCCTTAAAGTCCAGGTCAGACTGTTTTCCTGAAGAAAGTATGCCCTCCAGCCGTATCAGAACTATTGTATTGATAAATTCATGCTTATTTATCTCAGAAAGCAGTTCCTGCCTGACAGCTTCCACAGATTTATTTGTGCATTTTATTGATATCTTATGAGTATTATATATTTGTATAGGGATATATCTTGCATTATCATCTTCTACTATAAAGAATCCCCCTCTGCCAAGCTCTTCCATCTCTCTGAAATTGTTAGGAAATAACGGACCAGGATAGACTATTTTTTTGTATCCTTCAAGTTCAGCTTCCTTAATTATATGAACATGCCCTCCTGCATAATAATCAAACCCTCTGGGCAGCAGTGATACAGGGGCTGAGTCCATTTTTTCAAGGGATTTTGGCTTGAGTTCTGTCAGCGCAGTATGGAACATGAATATCTTATAGCCAGGCTCTTGCTCAATTTCTGTATTATCTAATGACTCATAATATGATTTCTCAAGCATTCCTTTTTTACCAAGCATACCTGTTATTTTTGCTCCGGTCTTTTCATCTATTGTGAACTTAAGTTTCAGCTTGTTCTCATGTATTTCTCCCTTGACAACATTTTTGCATAGTCCTGCTTCGCACAGCACATCAATCATTGTCTTGCCTGTCGGCGAGAAATCATGGCTACCAGGTATTATGTAAACAGGTATCTTATTATTCTTAATAGTCCGCAGTTTTTGGACTGTTGCCTTAAGGCTATCTATTGCAGGAAGCGAACTGTTGAAAAGATCGCCAGATATTAGAACAAAATCTACTTTTTCAGCTATGCATTTATCAACAGCCCTGATAAAAGCCTCAGTATTGAGGTGGCGCATCTTAGGGTCTGCCCAACTTCCTATGTGGCAGTCTGCCATATGAGCATATTTCATAAAATTTAAGTTTTCTTTAGAAGTTTTTATATGTTGTTATTTGTGAGCATTAGAAGAAGTGAAAAAGATTTGTATTATCTCTCTTTGCAAGGTATAAAATTGTTTATCTAAAGATCCTACCAGTTTAGAAGATGCTATGTGAATATTTGAAAATAGGGATTTTTTATAAAGTTTGGGATGTTTGTGAGTTTTTGTATCAGGCATGAAAGCCTTGGGTAAATTTTAAGGAGCAGGCATTAATTGGGGCAAAGTCAACTTATGTGAGGAAGATTAAAATTCTAGTTCTTTTTTAGGGTTTTTAGCAGTTGTACCGCTAGCTTGTAGATCAGAAGCTGGCAGTAAAGCGTACAACTGACTAAAAAAATTGGTGATAAACAATAAGTCTAGCTTCTCCCCTTCTTTTAAACTAATCAAAAATTAGGGTAAAATAAGACTTAACCATTTAATGCTTGTTAGATAAAGTTTTAATTTTCAGATACAAGTTTACTACAACTTTTTGGATCCTGTGATAAGCGTTTACCTGCTACCAGACTATCAGTTTCTATCTCATCATGACCCATCCGCGTGTTATAAATCCAACATATGTCCTTTTCTACTAATTCTCCTTTGTTTCTATATTTATTGTATATATAACAATCAGTAAATTCCTCATTACAACTAGCTATCTTATATGTTGTATTAAACAACACTTTTTCCAATAAAACTTCTTGATCATCTGGAAGAATAAATTTCATAAGGTAACGATGATACTTTTTTCCATTGATAAGACTATCTATGTTTAAACTTATCTCTTTTGAATAAAAAGGAGAATACATATCAGATTCTGGGGGGGAATTATAAGTTACAGATATATTTGAACTTTTGTGGAAAATGGGACTCTCTGTTAATGTTGAGTTTTCTATTATAATCCCATTATTACTATTATCTATGATATCCTCATGTGGCCAGAATGCATTTAATGTTCCTACAACTCCTAGTACAATAATTATTATAACTATTACTTTGTTTTCTGTTAATAATTTATGAATTTTATCAACATATTTATTAGCCATATTTATCAGAAATATTGATATTTATATAATATTTTTCTTTTTATGATTTTTCCCAGAAATTCTTGTACTGTTCCCAAAGGACAGATATACCTACAAAACCCTTTTCTAAAAACAAGTACAGTGATTAAATTCTCTGAAAGAGATTTAATCTTAAATCATTACATGCATCCTCGTTGACTATTGAAACAATCTTTTTATATATTTGAATATTTCTAATTGGTGTTATTGATATTAAATTTAATCTCTAAAATATGGAGGATGAACAATGGCAATAATACATGTGGATATTAAGAATAAATCTGGGATAGAGAAGGGTAGCAAGAAGCACCCTTATAATAAGATTCAAAAGGGGATTAATGTTGCGAAATCTGGAGATACTGTAAAAGTCGTAGCCGGAACCTATAAAGAGAATGTGACTATAGATAAGTCTTTGATCTTACAAGGAGAGAATAAAGATACAACAATTATTAATGGTAGTGGAAGTGGAAATGTCATCTATATAACTGCGAACCATGTTACTATCAGTAAATTTAAGGTAACCAAAGGAGATAATGGCATATATTTAATCGCCAATTGGAGAATACACCACATCACAATAAGGGAAGTCATAATTACTTCAAATGTCAAGAGTGCCTTTATTGCTCCTCATAGTGGAGGATCACATATCATTGAAGACTGTGTTATCTCAAATAATGGCAATGGTTCATACGCACACCAATTCAGAGACAGCATTATCCAAAATTGCAAGATATTTGGTAATGGAAGTGGCATTGGTATTGCATGGGGTTCTGGCACCCTAATAACAGGAAACAAAGTACATCATAATGCTGGTTCAGGTATCAGTCTTGACTCAATGACAAATTCCGTTGTAGAAAGAAATAAAGTACATCATAATAAGATTGGGATCCATATTGCCTATGTGGGTAGAAATAACACAATTAGAGAGAATCTATTTTCCCATAACAACTTAGGAATCAACATGGGTGAACAATATGTTCGCGATAATAATATATATCATAATAATATTATTAAGAACAAGGTTCAAGCAAATGATCGCCAGAATGATAATATTTGGGATAACGGCTATCCCTCTGGAGGCAATTATTGGTCTGATTATAAAGGAATAGACGATGGAAGCAGTGGGAGACGTTCTGGTGATGGCATAGGAGATACAAAAATACCCCATTTGGACATGGATAATTATCCCCTAATGAAACCACTGAATACTAATACAAACCCAAGAAAAATAAAAAAAGATCTAATGAAACAACCGCCAAGATATTTAGGCAATTTTAATACCAAAGAGATTCATGATTTAAATAATCAAACAAAAGCCTGTCAAATAAACAAGATGAAAAGTCCAAACAAAGTATTTTTTAAATCTATGAAAGATGTTAAAAAAGCCATAAGTGAGAAAAAATACAATGGATGTAAATGGTGCTTTACGCAATACAATACTGGTTAATTGAAATATGAAATACTCCCCAGCTTGCTGCGTGGGATAGCAAATAGTTGGAGAGCAAAGCTCTCTAAC
>JAGLGH010000144.1 GCA_023144115.1 Nanobdellota archaeon
CTATCTTTCCTTTGTTATCAATTGCCAAAGTTAGATTTGCTACGCTTGATAGAGTGACATCTGAGAAGTTGGTTGATTCTGAGGATGTAAAATCAGAGTAGGTTGGCTCAGTACTATCAGAACTGCCAAAAACCACATAAGTCTCTCCGGAAGTTAATCCATTTGGGTCTGCGCCATAAGCGCCGATTATAACATCAAACTTGCCGTCACCATTTATGTCGCCTGAAGAAATTGAATAGCTAGAAAAATCAGATGCATCAATTCCATTGATTCTGAAATCAGCGCCTGTAGAAAGGTTAATTTCTCCAGTTACACCACCAAAAACCACATAAGTCTCCCCAGAATAATCTCCATTTGGATCTGCATAACGGGCCCCTATTATCACATCATCCTTGCCGTCGCCATTGATATCGCCGGAAGAGACTGAATAGCCAGATTGGTCACTTGCATTAATCCCATTAATTGTTAAATTTGCGTCTGTGGAAAGGTTAATTTCGCCAGTCACGCCGCCAAAAACCACATAAGTCTCGCCAGCAACAGAATTTCCGTTTGGATCAGCATAACTAGCAGCTATTATCACATCATCAATGCCGTCACCATTTATGTCGCCTGAAGAAATTGATATGCCAGACATATCATTTGCAACAATCCCTTTGATTGTTAAATTTGCATCTGTGGAAAGATTAATTTCTCCAGTTACCCCTCCAAAAACCACATAAGTCTCTCCTGAACTTAATCCGTTTGGATCTGCCCAACTAGCCCCTATTATCACATCATCCTTGCCGTCGCCATTGATATCGCCGGAAGAGACTGATTCACCAGAAAAATCAACTTCAAAAACCCCATTGATTGTCAAATTGGCATCTGTGGAAAGGTCAATTACGCCAGTCGTGCCGCCAAAAACCACATAAGTCTCGCCAGCCCTAGATATGCCATTAGGGTCGGCTTCATAAGCACCTATTATCACATCATCCTTGCCGTCGCCATTGATATCACCGGAAGAGACCGAATTGCCAGATAAATCCATTGTATCAATTCCATTAATTATTAAATCTGCATCTGTGGACAGGTTAATTTCTCCAATTACCCCTCCAAAAACCACATAAGTCTCACCCGAAGACTCTCCGTTTGGGTCTGCAGAACGAGCACCTATTATCACATCCCAAATGCCGTCACCATTTATGTCGCCTGAAGAAATTGACATGCCAGATTGGTCATTTGCATCAATTCCATTGATTGTTAAATCAGCACCAGTAGAAAGGTTAATTATTTCATTTGCTGCATTAACTGTTCCTGCTATAAATATTAATATTAAGACTGGGAGTAAAATCTTATTAAGTTTTATTGCGTTTCTGATATTTTTCATTTCTTTTCACCAGTTATTTTTTCATTCAATAATCATGAGTTATATATTGTTAAGATAATTATATTATTGATAAATCCATTTATATTATTTTTATATATAAACTTTTTCTTTTTTTAGGTTAATATGAAATCTTATCCAAAGAAAACACAACATTTAAATATATCAATTTCTAATATATGTGAATAGATATTAATATATATAATAAAAAGAGGTGTGTTTAATGGCATTTGAAGATTTTGGTGGAGTTATACTTGCGATAATTATAGGAACATTGGCAGCAATAGTATATAGCTTGAGAATTCTTATTCTGATGGAAAGAAGAATGGGGAACATAGAGAAGCATATCGAAGGTATTACTGAAAGGATATTGAAAGAAGAGTATAAGATAGAAAAAAAGCTTAAAATAGAAAAAAAGCTAATCAGAAAGAAGAAGAAATAAAGCGAAAATCTTATACGGATTTTCTGTCATTCTCTTGATGAGCAAAGCTCATTAAGAAGTTAGAGAGCTTTGCTCTCCAACTCAACTTGGGAATTATGCTGCTGTAAGCAGCAGGGTATTAAACCCAAGTAGGAATAATCGAATAATATGGATTATTTTACAATAACTCTTGCAAAAATTAGAAACTTAGAGATACAGGGAGCTGCAAGTATCGCCAAAGAGGCAGCCAAAGCTTTTGTTCTTAAAATATCAGAATCAAGATATAAAGATAAAAAGGCTTTGATAAAAGGGATAGATTCAGTAAAGAAAAAAATATTTGCTGTAAGATCTACTGAGCCATTTATGAGAAATCTTATCAATTATATAATAGATTCTTCAAAAGATATGGATTTCAAATATGTTGTCCCTTCACTTAATACAAGTCTTGATAAGACTCTTAAATTAATTGCCAAATCTGAAAGGGATATTGTTGAGATTGGGGCGAAAAAAATAAAAAAAGGATATGTAGTTTATACACATTGCCATTCTTCAACTGTTGTGAATATTCTTAAAAAGGCAAAGGATAATGGTGTAAATTTTGAAGTGCATAATACTGAGACAAGACCTCTTTATCAGGGAAGGAAAACTGCAAAGGAGCTTTCAGATTATGGCATACCTGTGAGGCATTATGTTGATTCTGCAGCAAGGCTTGCGCTGAAGAAGGCAGATATCATGTTGATTGGAGCTGATGCGATAACAGCAGAGGGAAAAATAATCAATAAGATTGGTTCTGAGCTTATTAGTGAGGCTGCAAATAAACTTAATGTTCCAGTGTATGTATGTACGCATTCATGGAAGTTTGATCCTAAAACTATTTTTGGGTTCGAAGAGATAATAGAGAAAAGACTAGCAAAAGAAGTATGGCCAAATAAGCCAAAAAATGTATCAATTGATAATTTTGCTTTTGAGCAAGTGAATCCAGCATTAGTGACAGGTATAATATCAGAAATAGGCATATATAATCCCCAGAATTTTAGACAAGGTATAAAAAATCATTATTCCTGGATGTTTAATTAAGCCATAATTTTTTTAAGTTCTTGTTCAAGTTGTTTTATCTCTTTTTTTATCTTCTCTATTATTTCTTTATTATTCTGCTGGTTCATCAACAAACCGCATTCAGGGCATTTAAAATCAAAACAAATGGCTTGCTCAAAATCAAGTCTCATACATGCGTTTTCACATATAAAAAAATTACATTGATTTTCTCTTTCTAATCTTTCATTAAGTTTAATTATTTTATTTTTCTTAATGCTGAGTATAAGATCTTTTATCCTTGCCTGATTAAAGGTCCAATAATAAATATACCATCCTTTTTCTTTATCTTTTTTACGGATAAAAGAAACAAGATTTGCACCATGAAGCCTATAGAGTATATTTCTGGTTCTATTGACTTCAAGTCCCAAATCTTCAGCTATCTTGAACTCTGAAATATTCTTTTTATTTTTTAGATATTTTATAATAGGTATAACATCTGCACCAGCTACTTCAGATACAACATTTTCTATTATTTTTGGTGTTATTTTCATTTTATTTTTTATAATTAACCTTATTAACCTTATATCTTATAGATTTATATATCTTTCGCTTTCATTTGCATATATAAATGAGTTTATTGTAGGGATTTAGCATCCTGGAGTGACATTAATACCTCTTTGTTTTACTCTCGTCGAGAAAATTAAATATTAATATAAGTCTTTTTAGAGAAGTTATCTAAGCATCAGCAGAAATATCAGATTTTTTTGTTTCAGAAAAATAATCTATTACAGAACTGAATAATTTAGGAATCTTCAATAATTTTGGCCATCTTTGAACTTTATCCATATATTGAGAATACATATCTCCAAATTGCGCAAGATTTTTTCTTTCTTCTGTTTTTGCGCACTTTTGGGTCAAACCTAAATAGCTTGCAAATGCCATTCCTGTATCAATGGCTGGAGAAATCATAAAAAAACCTGTTGCAATTAATGTTTGCGCAAAATAACAAGGATGTCTTGTATGACCATATATTCCAGTTTCTACCATTTGTTGATTATTCTCTTCTCTTATATTTGCGCAAATTGATTGCATTTCATTTTCATCATTTATTGTTTTTAACAAAGTTCCAGCAGCAGCTAAAGCCAAGCCAGTTGAAGCTATAGCTATCCCTACAGGACCTTGTTCAATATAATAATCTACAGGATTTTGACTGTAAACTAAAATTGGTTTTGCAATTACACTTGCAGGGATATATAAAAGAGGTAAATGTCTAGCAAAATTCAAAATTAATTCATATCTGCTAAGTTTAGAGATCTCCTGTTTAGTTTTTTCTTCTAATGTTTGAGTCATACCATTAACGTAATCCATAGACAATATATAAATGTTATGGTTTATTTGTTATTATCAAGTAACAAACAACAAACAATTGTATATAAATAATATTTAGATTATTATTAGGAGGGTATATTTTTATTATACTCAGAAATGTCAATACTCCAACCTTAAGGTTGGAGATTTTGACATTTCTG
>JAGLGH010000145.1 GCA_023144115.1 Nanobdellota archaeon
CTCCCAGAAGGATACCCCAACATTTATGTTTGGGAGGAGTTCATATTACTCAGTGACCATTACATTTATATATTTAATAATTATTTGATGATTTTATGAAATATGCATTAATCATAATTGATATGTTAAATGATTTCTTTAAAGATGCACCTATGAAAAATAAAAAATTAGTTTTAAGCAAAAAAATAAATGAACTAATTGAAATTTCAAAACAAAAAAATGTTCCAATCATTTTTATTCGCCAAGAATTCAAAAAAGATTTATCAGATGGATTTTTATTTATGATAAAAAGAAATGAAAAAACCACTATTAAAGGCACTAAAGGAGCTCAGATTCTAAGTGAAATAAATCAAAATAATGATGATATCATAATTACAAAAAAAAGATTTAGTGCTTTTTATAAGACAAAATTAGATAATCTATTAAAAATAAAAAAAATTGATTCGTTAATTATTGCAGGAATTTTCACTCATTCCTGTGTTCGACAAACAACTATAGATGCTTATCAAAGAGACTTTAATATAATTCTAGCTAAAGAATGTATTGATTCATGGGATAAAAAACATCATAAAATCACTTTGGACTATTTGAATTATGGTTTAATGATGCCTCTTCTATCTAATAATCAGATTAAAGGGAAAATTTAAAATTGTTTTCATAATCATCAATATCCTTCATCCTTAATAACTTCTTCAAATAATAATCCTCTTGATTTAACAGTCTCTATGTCTATTGCAAAACTATTTCCACTGGGTCGAAGATCTTCAATAGAAATGAAAAACCATTCTTTTTTATCGAATTTAACAGCAATCCATGGTTCAGCGCCAAATAATGATGAGAATTTCTGCAGTTGGTATATATCATCTTTTGACATGTATTTAATCAAGGCTTTTGAAGTCTTGCATTCGATTGCAAGCTTTCTTACTTTATTTCCTGCCAGAAGGTCAACACAAGGGTATTTCATTGAGCCAGATCCTGCTGCCCTTAGGCAAGCCCAACCAACTGACCAAAATTTATGAAGGAGTTCACGTTCTGCAGCAGTACCTTTTATTTTTCTTGAATTTTTCATAATGAAATTCTCATAAAATCTTCTGCGCATATAACATTATCAAATACATCTCTTGCATCTTCTTCAATTTCCTGCGTGTTATTATACCTTTGGCTGAAGTGGGTAAGTATCAATTGCTTTGCAAGAGATTGGCTTGCCATAAGGGCTGCCTGTTTTGCAGTCATGTGATAATATTGTTCTGCCTTGTTCTCTAATGCTGACGAATAAGAAGCTTCTGATATCATAATATCAGCATTTTCTGCAAGGAGGAGTATTCCTTTGCAAGGAACTGTATCTGCTATGTAAGTTATCTTCTTACCAGATACAATATAAGTTGCATCTTTTGCTTTGATTTCGTTTCCTTTTATCTTTATATCCTTGCCTGCCTGCAATCTCTTTAAATGAGGACCTTCAGGAATATTGTGCTTTTTAAGAAATGCTTTATTTATCCTTATTTTATCTTTTTCTATAAATGAATATCCTATACATGGCACTTTATGGGATAGGGCAGCAGTTTCAATATAATAATCATCATCTTCATATATTTTCTTTAGTTTATCTTTTGGATCTATTTCATTTATCCTTATATCAACCCTTTGATCAAATATGCATGAATTGAGAAGGTGATCCATTTTTTCTTTTGTTCCTAATGGGCCATAGATTTTTATTATAGGTGGATTTTCATTATTGCCTATTGTCTGAATAAGCCCTATTATTCCTGATACATGGTCACCATGCCAGTGGCTAATAAGAATCTTAGTTACTTTTGTCCTTTTTATGCCGCATATATTCATCTGTCTCTGTGTTCCTTCGCCGCAGTCAAATAAGATGCCTTCAGTCTTGTATTTTAGGAATAATCCTGATACATTCCGCTTCTTTGTCGGAACCATGCAGCTTGTGCCTAAAAATGTTAATTGCATAATGAGGTAGTTTATATTGAATTATATAAATGTTGGGTTATTAATAAAAAGTTAAATATTTAAGTAACTTGGTATTAATGGTCAAAATAATAATAAAAAATGGCAAAATCAAAAACAATAACAAAAAAGAAACAGGAGCCTAAAAGCAAGAAGCTAGAGGCTAAAGAAAAAGCAAAATCAGAGACAGCTAAAGAGATATCTGTATCAAAACATAAAGAGAAAGTTAATGCATTTTTCATCAAAGAAAGAGTTATGACAGAATCAACAGATGCTGCAAGAGAACTCTATTCTTTAAACAGATATGGTTCTATTATAGAAGGCGGCAAAGTGCAGCTTTCACTTCTTGAAGCGCTTTACCTTTTTGAAAAAGAAAAAATAATATTGTTTGATGGAAGAAATAAAGGTATTAGCCATGATATTTTTCTTAGAAAGGCAAAAAAGCTGGAACCAAATTTCTGGATAAGGTATTGTGTGTTCAAGGATTTCAGGACAAGAGGGTATATAATAAAGACTGCGCTTAAGTTTGGAGCAGATTTTAGAGTATATGAAAGAGGAGTCAAGCCTGGAGAGGATCATGCAAAATGGATTATATATCCAGTCCATGAGGCAAGCACACTTACATGGCATGAGTTTTCCGCAAAGAACAGGGTAGCGCACAGCACAAAGAAAAGGCTGATGATAGGTGTTGTAGATGATGAAGGAGATGTAACTTATTATGAGATTAGGTGGATGCGTCCATAAAAATTCATTTATTTAATTTTTTGCATAATTATTTAAATAAACATCATTTCTAAAACCTATATGGATGTCAGAGATAAAATCATTGAGCTGATACGTGTAAAAGGGCCAGTGATACCTGCTCAGATATCAAAAGAGATTAGTTCGGATATTATCATCACTTCTGCGTATCTTTCAGAACTTGTTAATCATAAGAAGCTCAGAATTTCTAAATTAAAGATTGGAGGAGGAAGTCCGCTTTATTTTCTCCCAGGTCAGGAACCAAAATTGCAGGATTTTTCAGATAATCTTAATGAAAAAGACAGGCGAGCATTTGAACACTTAAAAGAACACAAGGTTGTGAAAGATAGTGATTTAAGCCCCCTTATGAGGGTATCTTTGAGGGAAATAAAGGATTTTGCCAAGCCTCTTGAGGTCATGCTCAAAGATAGTAAAGAAATATTCTGGAAATGGTATACTTTAGATACAAATGAATGCACAGATATGATTAAGCAAATACTGGATGGAAATATAATTAAGGGTGAACAAGAGAATAAGCCAGAAGAAACTGAACCTGAAGCAAAAGAAGAAACTAAAGAAGAAGTGAAAGAAACTGAAGCAGAAGAGAAGATAATAGAAAAGGATGATACTCAAGATACTTCTAATATGTTCAATGAGATTTTAAAGGAAACAGAAAAAGATGAACAAAAGCAGGAAAAATCAGAAAAAGAGAAAGTTATTGGCGTCCAGCAGACTCTTGTGAAAAAAGAGGAAATACAACCATCAGGATATACTTTTGATAATGAAGAAGTATTAGACTATGCAAGGATTTGGGACGATGCTGATAGCAAATTTATCCAGAAACTCAAAGATTATTTTAAAATGAAGAATATAGGGCTTGTAGAAGTGAAGATAAACCGGAAGGATACAGATATAGAATTTACTCTTAATATCGAATCTTCAATAGGAAAGATGCTTTATTTTTGCAAGGCAAAGAATAAGAAAAAGGTAACTGATGGGGATCTTAGTTCTGCATATATGTTAGGTCAGGCATCAAGACTTCCTACTGTTTTTATCATGACTGGGGATATGACAAAAAAGGCAAAAGAGATGCTGCCCACGCAGTTAAAAGGGCTGGCTATAGTTAAAATATGAAAATCATTATATATCATTAATTCTATACGATTTAAAAATGGGAGTTTCAATAACCAATCTGCTGCAATCAAAAGAAATAACACTTGATGACCTTAATGGAAAATTGATAGCAATAGATACATCATTATTTCTTTATCAGTTCCTTTCTACAATAAGGCAGAGAGATGGCACACCTCTGATGGATTCTAAAGGCAGAGTAACAAGCCACTTGTCAGGACTTTTTCACAGGACTATAAAGCTTCTTGAAAAAGGAATAAAACCAATTTTTGTTTTTGATGGAAAAGCTCCTGAGCTGAAGAAGAAAGAGCATGCTAAACGTGCTCAGCTTAAAGAGGAAGCAAAGATCAAGTATGAAAAAGCTGCAGCTGAAGAGGATATAGAATCTATGAAAAAATATGCTATGAGGACATCAAAGTTGACAGCTGAGATGGTCAATGAAGCAAAAGAGCTTCTTATTGCAATGGGTGTTCCCATAGTTCAGGCGCCTTGTGAGGGTGAAGCGCAGGCATCATATCTTGTTAAGAAAGGCGAGGTATATGCTATAGCATCATCTGATGCAGATTCACTGCTTTTTGGAGCGCAGAGGGTAATAAAGAATCTTGCGATAACAGGAAGGAGGAAGAAGGTAAATACATTGAGCTATGAAATAATAAAGCCAGAACTTATAGAGCTTGACAAAGTGATTGAGAATCTTGAGATAAGCCATGACCAGCTTATTGCTTTGTGCATACTTGTTGGAACAGATTATAATCCAGGGGGAATAAAAGGGCTAGGTCCAAAAAAAGCATGGGATACAGTGAAAAAGTATAAGGATGATTTTAAATCCATGTTTAAGGATATGAAATGGGATGAATTCTTTGATTTTCCATGGGAAGATGTTTTTGACCTTATCAAAAACATGCCTGTGACTGATGATTATAATATAGAATTTAGTAAGTTAGACAGGGAGAAAATAATAGAACTGCTTGTTATAGAACATGATTTTTCTAAAGACA
>JAGLGH010000146.1 GCA_023144115.1 Nanobdellota archaeon
AAACTTTATGATCTAGAGAAGAACCTCCGAAAAATAACTGAAAATAATGTGAGGACAAGGTTCTTAATTAGTATTCAGAATGGGATTGTTGAGGGTGAAGTCTATGAAAAATACATCAAAAATATAAATTTTGCATCAATTTCGGTTTACGAAGGATTTAGGCTTTTAGAAAATCAATTGATTGTAAACAAATTCAAATCAGGATGGAAAACAGACAATTCTAAAGCAGGAAAAGAAACAGCAAAAATTCTTCAAGGTGCCGGAATTAATTGTACTTCAGAAAGTAATTTAGAGTCTCTAAAGGCAGAAAAATTAATAATGAATTGTTGTGTAAATATTTTATCAGCAATAATGAAAAAAACATTTTTTGAATTATATAATGATACAGATACTAAAAAAATCATGGATCAGTTATTCGAAGAATCTTATACAGTTCTAAGTAAAAAATACAAATTACAGCAAAAACAAAAATTAAGAACTTTGTTTTATGAAGTTATAAAACCAATGAAACACTATTCTTCAACATATCAAGATGCTATTTCTGGAAGAAAAACAGAAATTGATTTTATTAATGGATTAATAATAAAGATTGGAAAAAAATATAGGATACCTACACCTACAAATCAGCAAGTGATAGATAAATTTTTCAAAAAATATCCCAAATCTAAAATTGTAAATGTGAAAGTAAATTAGATTATCTCTAGGGTTAGCTCTGTTAAAAATACATGGAACTGGTTCTGTAGTAAGATATTCTCCAATTTCTGAAAATTCTGAAGATAGAAAAGATCTTGATAAAGGTATTCTGGAAGCATTGCTTAAAGATTAATAAATATTATATTCTTGCCTTTTAATCAAAAACCCCTACTCCTCAATAGTTACAGACAGAAACATTTATAAAATCTGTGAGATTTACAATCATATATGTTAAAGAGAAGAGTAAGATGAAAATACCTAAAACATTAAGTTGGGATATTACTGGAATCTGCAATCAGAATTGCTTACATTGTTATAATGATTCTGGCAGTAATGGTACTAGTGGTCCTTCTTTAGATAAAGTTGTTTTGTTATTAAAAGAATTAAAAAGTGCAAATGTAGATGCAATTGAGTTTGGTGGTGGAGAACCATTTTTAAGAAGAGATTTTAGTGTAATATTGCATCAAGCTAGTGAGTTGGATTTCTCAATATCCATATCAACAAATGGCACTGTATTGTCAGAAGAAGATTTAATGTTGCTTAAAAAAATTAAACTGACTGATATTCAAGTCAGTTTAGATGGCAGGCAGGAATTTCATGATTATTTTAGAGGCAGAGCTGGTTTATTTGAGAGGACAACTACCAATATAGGGAGAATGGTTAATGAAGGATTAGATGTTGTAATTAGTACTTCTGTTTATGGTGGTAATCTCGGAGAAGTAAGATCTCTTGTTGATTTAGCTGCAGATCTTGGTGCTCAGGTTTATAGAGCAAATCCAATAAAACCTGTTGGAAGAGCAAAAGATATAGGTTTTCTTTCTGAAACAGAACTTAGGAAGTTAACTCATTTGTTATTAGGAAAGAAAGTTGAATATAAAAGAAAAATGCAAGTTGTTATTCCTTCTGCAAGTGAGTATGTTTTATCTCAAATGGTTGAACAAGGAGAATTGCCTTCTCAAGGAATTCATGATCCATTTGGTAGATGCTCTGCTGGAATAACTAATTTTTCAATTCAAGCAAACGGAGATGTAATCCCCTGTGTTTTTTTACAAGAGGATGTAGTCTCAAATATTTATCAGGATTGTCTGGAAAAATCATTATATTCTATAGTGGAATTTGGTAAGAATAATTATCAAAGGCAGAACACTTGTTTTAATTGCGCTAATTATAATAATCAGACTTTTGGAGGAGAAAATGGTAAATAATCAGGAAGAGACATATTCAGATAAATTAAAAAAGAATATAGAAAAGACTCTGGAAAAGCAGAAAGTCAAACCATCAAGTATTAAATCTGTTACATGGGATGATATATTTCTTGAGCCTGACATAAAATCTGAATTAGAGTTTATAACTGATTACTTAGCAGATCCCTCTGCATTTGGTTCAGAAATGGCTTTTACAAATTTAATCTTTTACGGTCTAAAAGGAACTGGGAAAACATTAGCTTCCCTGTTAATTGCTAATGAAATAAATCGCAAATACGGGCAGGATAATGAAGGCAGGGTGTATGTCATAGAGACTCTTCCTCAAAAAGGTGGAGAAGAACTAATAAGAAAAGTGTATGAAAAAGCCAGAAAAAATGCTCCAAGTATTGTTTTAATTCCAGAAGCTGATAGGTATTGCACAAAAAAGAGTGAACTTGCTGATATAGGAGACAAACGAATAGTAGATCAATTAAAAATTGAGTTAGATGGTCCAATAGAGAATACCGGAGTTGTAACAATTGTTGATACTAATGATGTGGAGAGTTTTGAGGATGCCTTAAGAAGACCTGGAAGATTTGATAAAGAAGTAAGATTCAAAGCTCCAAGCCA
>JAGLGH010000147.1 GCA_023144115.1 Nanobdellota archaeon
TTAGTGCTTTTAATTGTGGAACAGATACGGTTCAAGATATTGAGGGTAATACTTACAATACTGTCTTAATCGAAGAGCAATGTTGGATGAAGGAAAACATGCGAACAATAATATACCCAGATGGTAGCAGCATCACTAAAGGATGCGCAAACCATACGGGTTGTGATGGAACGGGCCCTCTTTTAAAATTTTTAATGCCTCAAATTTTTAATATTTAAACCCAAATTATAATAAGGGCAGTTTATAAACTCATTTCAATGAAATATCATATAATCTTATGCATAATTTTTATTTTCTTGATATTGGCGGGATGTGAATCAGAAACAGAATCAATAAAAGAACCATTAACCACAAAAGAGGTGGATGTTATGAAAAAAGAAATTCCATCGGCTGAGATTACAATCATAGATGTTTATGATAATGTGGAATTTGACCCAGAATTTAAGACAGGCTTTGGATTTGGATGTATTGTAAAGCTCAGGGATAAGACCATATTGTTTGATACTGGAGGAGATTCTTCTACTTTACTGGCAAATCTTGAAACTGCAGGAATCAATCCAGAACAGGTTGATATTGTTGTCCTGTCTCATATACACGGCGACCATACAGGCGGATTATCTGGATTTATTAAAGAGAATCCCAATGTTTCTGTTTATCTCCCT
Organism: Nanobdellota archaeon; assembly: GCA_023144115.1. GTDB lineage: Archaea > Nanobdellota > Nanobdellia > Woesearchaeales > JAGLGH01 > JAGLGH01. The sequence continues at coordinate 663 of JAGLGH010000147.1, forward strand.
GCCTCTTTTCCTGACAATTTTAAGGATAACATTAAGCAGGCTGGTGCAGAATATATAGAAATAACTGGTCCTGAAAAGATTATCGATGGCGTTTACACAACAGGAGAATTAGGAACATGGATTAAGGAACAATCTTTAGTAGTTGATTCAGATAAAGGCCTGATAGTCATAACAGGTTGCGCACATCCAGGCATTGTTAATATTGTCAGAAAAGCTAAAGAATTGTCTGATAAAAAAGTCTATCTTGTCTTGGGCGGGTTTCACCTGGGCGGAGCAAGTGCAAGCCAAATCAACAACATAATCAGTGATTTTAAGGAGCTGGGTGTTGAAAAAGCAGTCATTACCCGCTCTTGAAAGAAAATATCAATCATTGCTTTTGAGGACGCATACAAGGATCAATTTATAAAGAGCGGGGTTGGCAGGATAATAGAAATAACAGAAAAATAATAAACTCAATCTTCTTGATTTTTTGAGGAGATAAATTTATAAACCTTTATCTAATACTTATAATCATGTCACTAATAGTAGACGTGCATGCGCACCTTGATCATTATGATTTCAGCAAAGACCTGGACAAAGTCATAAAAAGGGCAAAATCAGCAGGAGTCAGGGCAATAATCACAAATGGCATAAATCCTGAGACTAACAGGAAGAGCCTTGAGCTTGCTGAGAAGTATGATATAGTAAAAGCTGCACTTGGAGTATATCCAATTGATGTGCTAAGGAAAGATATTGAAGAAGGCTATCCACTAAAAGTGGAGCAATTTGATATTGACTCCGAGCTTGATTTTATAAAAAAGAATAAAAATAAGATAATTGCGCTTGGTGAATGTGGGCTTGATTTTGTAAGGAGCAATGCATTTCAAAGAAAAGAGCAGATAAAGGTATTTGAAAAGATGATTGCCCTTGCTGAGAATATCAACAAGCCAATCATTGTCCATTCCCGCAAAGCAGAACAAAATGTTCTTGAAGTCTTGGAAAGCTCTTCAATAAAAAAAGTCGTTCTGCACTGCTTTTGCGGCAAAAAGGGGCTAATCAAAAAAGCAGAAGACAAGGGTTATTATTTCTCAATTCCCCCTAACATTGTCAGGGCGCATAATTTTCAGTATCTTGTTGATAAAGTGAATCTCAGCAGGCTATTGACTGAAACAGATTCTCCATGCTTGTCTCCATTCAAAGGAATAAGAAATGAGCCTGCATTCATTATAGAGACACTTAAGAAGATTGCAGAAATAAAAGAAATGACTGTTGAGGAAGTAGAAAAAATAATATTCATGAATTATCAGGGGCTGTTTTAATCAAAATTTGCTGTATGAATCTTGACTAGTTTTTTATCTTTTGATTATTTTAGCTCTCAGGCATCCAATGCAAATTTTTCAACTGAATTTCTTTATCTTAAGACTTCCTTCTTCAGCTTCTATTACATATTCGTCTTGGTCATTGAATTTTGTGGCTGTTGTGACCATTTTTGGCAGAAGTATTCTTTCCCCTCTTAATTCAAGACATGATATCACTTGTTGGAGTTGTTTTTCTGTCTTTTTTTCAACTTCCCGGATTAGTTCTTGTGCAGTAGGTTGCTCTTTAGAAACAACTCCTTTTCTCTCTTGTGTCTTTTTGTACATATATCTTGCCATCTTATCTGCAACATCAATGCCTGTGGCATCTGTTATTCCCTGTAATCCTGGAGAAAGGTTAATCTCAATGACAACAGGACCTTTAGGAGTCTCAAGCATATCTACTGCGCATATATCAATTCCCAGTGCTTTTGCTGTGTTAACAGCGACTTGCTGCGAATGCGCATCCATCACCAAACCTTCACCTACTCCTCCTGCATGGATATTTGCCCTCTTTTCTCCCACTTTTGCTTTTCTTACCATTGCAGCTGCAACCTTGTCTCCTATGACAATGGCTCTTATATCCTCCCCCCCAGTATCGATAAATTCCTGTATGAGGACTGATTGCTGCAGCGATTCCATTGCATCCATGAGAGATGATGCTGATGAGTATGAATCTGCAAACATTACTCCTTTTCCCTGTGTTCCCTGCGGGAATTTTATTACAATTGGGTATATGACATTCTCAAGCATCTCTTTTGCTGCTTCAATTGTGCTTGTCACATGTGTTGCAGGCATTGGAATTTTATGCTCTACAAGTTCAATATGTGTAAGGAGCTTGTCATGCCCTATGCTGAACATCTCTGATTTTATTGGCATATAGCATTCACTGTAAATCTCTTTTGTTATGCTTCTTAGTATATTAGCATATCTGAATGAGCCTTTTGCATATATGCAGTCGTATTTTGGAAGAGGTTTGCCCTGATATGTAATCTCCATGCCTTTACCAGTGATATTGACTCTTATATCCTTGAGATTGATGTCATCAACCTCATCAAAATATCTCTTCATTGCTTCATATACCCATTTTGAACTAAGGCTCCTTAGTGAGATTATTGCTGCTTTCATTTTATCCTCTTTGTTGCATTTTTTTATTCTTTATGGGGATCAATCAGAAATCCCTGATTAAGTGCGTTCTGACCTATGAGTACTCTGTACTTCATATGGCTCCTGTTAGCTATTGTGAATTCCTTTTTAAGGTGCTTTCCTGCAAGCTTAAACTCTACCACTATAATAGGTCTTACAGTGCCGCCAAGAGCCTGTTTGACAAATTTTGTGCGGGTCACAGGTCCCAGGTTTAGCTGTTCAGCAAGCTCCTTATCAATTGAGCTTCTTGTAGCGCCTGTATCAATCCTTGCCTGAATCTTCTTATTGTTGCCATTGGATCCGAAGATTTCTATATCCTCTATTAACCCTATGATTATCCTCTCTTTATATGCTTCCTTCAATATCTTGTTGTCACTCATGTTGTCATTCTCTAAGCTAAATCTGTTTATAATGATTTTGGTTTTTGAAAAAATTTCGAAGAAGATTACTGGGGGTTGGTATCTGGCGATTGGGAGGAGTTAATTTAAGCACTATACTCTTTTCGTCTATCTTCCAATTCTTTTAGTGCCATTTGTTTTGATTCTTTAAAATAGAATTTGTATTTTTTATTTAATTTATCTTCTATTAAATCTAAATATTTTTGAGGATTGATTTTTTTTCTTATTTTCAAATCACTATCAACGCCCCATTTAGAAAAAATTGAAAGTCTGTCAGCATCTCTAACAATGCCATCTTCTTTAGATATAAAATTAGTTCGAGTATCGTGACCCTCTATTATATTAAGAATCTCTTCAATAAGATTCGCATCGTAATTTACTTGCTCAAGTATTATTTTTGCTAATTTTACACCTTCATTCTCATGCTTAATTCTCAATTCAATTCTTTCTTTTGAAGAAATATCATCTTGAAATATTTTCATCCTATCAATCTTGGATAATTGGCTCCATCCAATATCATGTAAGATGGCTGCAGGAATTACTATCTTTTCATTAGCTGGAAGAATGCTTAACAATTTAATAGCGTATTTTAAAACTGTTTTAGCATGTCCTTCATCGTTACGTTTATCTTGATATTCTTCAGCTAAACTCCAAATGTCCTCAAAAATTTGTTCCATATTATATTAACAAATGGTATTATTAATAAATTTTTGGGTGCTTAAATTAATTCAACATAACATTGGGATAATCACTGTTAAATCATTTTCCCATACGAAGGGTGGGAAAATTGCGTCAGCAAAGTCGAGAAAGGGCAACAATCAATTTTAAAAAATATATTTTATCACAATTGAAAATCAGGTTCTATTGTTCTTAACATATTAGCTATTTTGTTAGACATATGATATACATTAACAATAGTTTCAATTAATTTATAGATTTAGCTATATCAATCAAATTATATAAATAATATAATTCCTTTTGTAGCTAAGATTATAATCATTAAAACAAAAGTAAAATCTCCTAAAATGATTATTCCATTCATTTTTTTAGGCGGATATTTTACTGCTGCAAGGAAAAGGATAAGAATATCATTAGGTAGAGGTACAAAACCAATATAAAGATAAGAAATAACCGGAACCATTTTCTCTAACCATTCTCTTTTTTTAAACACATTAGCAACTTTGTTTAGTTTATTGTTCCATCTTCCTCTAATTAATTCCCTTCCTTTAGAACCAATATAAAACATTATCATGTCGCCTATTGCTAAACTTATTCCTGTTATCAAACATAAATAAACTGGATTCATACCTCCTACAACAAGAGTAATTAAAAGACTAATAAAGGAAATAGAACCTCCTGCAGAAAATCCGCCAAAGAACGAAACCACAAATGCAAGGATATATCCATTTCGAACACCAATTTTATTTACTATTTCTTCAGGACTTATAATAAAAAGAAGATTCATCAGAGAAATTACAAAGATAGCTAATATTAAAAAAAGAATTATCTTTTTAATTCTTTTTCTTGTATTCTTCATATTATGTATTTAAAATTAGTAGTTTAAATTACTTCCTAAAAACAACACCTTTTTTTAGCAGGAAAATATTATCAATAAATTCTCAAATCCGATATATGTTTGAATTTATCTCAATATTACTAAATCAATAGGTACTTTTTTAAATATTGCTTTAATTCTATAATAGTATGAAACAACCAGTAATGATAGAAAGAAATCAAGTTACGCAAGCTCAAATTAGAGAGGATCCTGCTAAATGGGGGATTGGAGCAGCAGGGTGGGCTCAAGATAGACCAGTAGATGAATTATCATGTATCCAAAATTATCTTAATTATACTAATCAAATGTCAGAAACATACGGTCATATCTCTGATTACAATATTTTACCAATAAATCTTGGAGCCAGACAAATAGGAAGATATGTTAGAAATATTGCAGATCATTATGCTTCGGTTGAATTATTAAATAGATTGATGCCTAATGCACATATTGAATTTATTAAAGCATATCAAAGAATACAAAGACAACAAGGTGAAGATGATTTGCCATTTAAACCAGATTATATTATGATTTTACCTCAGGCATATGTAAGAAAATCAGAATCTACACTTGAAAAAGAAGCTAAAGGTTTAGATAAAGAAAGTTTAAAAATAGCAGCATATAAATCAAAAAATCTTAATCTGGAATTCTTAGATAATCTAATGGATAACGATAAAGTAATTAAAGATATTTTAGAGATTCAATTTAATGCCTATTTATTCTTTAAAAAATAATTTTTATGTTTTAGCTTTTGTCCTCACTTTCTTTTTCTTTTAGCCCTCGAAAAAAAGGGATATAACATAGGAACTTGTCCGAAGGACTAAGGGTCCAGATTTTGTGTTTCTTTTTTCTAAAAAAAGAAAATCGAGGGGGCTTTTAGTTAAATATGATCTTTGGTAGATTGTGACTGGATACTTCGTCTAATACTAAGAATGTGTTGTAAATTTTGATCTCGTCATAAAAATTCTTCCTTAATTGATTGATAAACTCTCTTAATTCGGAAGAATCCTTTACTATAACTCCTATGTCAAAATCGTAGATCCCAAATTTATTATAGTGATAATAAAAAATTACTTTATTATGCATCTTGAAGTATGATTTTAATCTGTCTTCTATTTCTTTTGAAGGTCTTCTAAGTTTAATCTGTAAACCTTGCCATTCTAATCCAAAATGTTTATGATTTATTGATATTGAATATCCTAAAATAATATTACTTTTTTCTAGATTTTTAATTCTATTCTTTATAGCATTTGGAGTTAATTTTAGAGCAGATGATAAATCTACATAACTAATCTTCGCATTTTTATTTAACTTTTTCAAGATTTCTATATCTGTTTTATCTATTTTTGGTTGATTTTTGTTTTTACTTATTGAAACAAGTATGTTTTCGTCTATTATTTTGTTAAAAAAATAATTCGATTCTTGAAGATTTAGAAGCATATATCCTCCAATATTCTGTTCAAAATCATTCAAAAATCTACTAATAAACTCATTTACTTCTGAGTTGGTCTTAGAAAATATATCGAATGTTAAACTCCAATTTCCAGACAAGATACCTATCCAACTTATACTTTTTTCATTTTTTAGATATTCAATAATTTGGCTTTCTTTTTCTTTATCAATTTTATCAAACTCAATAAAAACTACATACTGCTGAAATCCTAAAGAATTATAGTTGATAGATGTTACAAAGTCTTTTATTATGTCTTGTTTAATCATATTTTGAATTCTATAATAAACATTTTCTCTTGAAAGTCGAACCTTTTTCCCTATCTGTGATAAAGGTGTTCTTGAATTTTCAAGTAATGATTTCAGTATTTTGCTATCAATTTTGTCCATATTTATGATAATGCAGTTGAGTTATATAAATATTGCGTTTTCATAAAAACATAAGCCAAACTATTTTTTATAGCTTGTGCGTGTTATCTTATTAATTAACCCAAATAGGAGAAAATAAAATGCCACCCAGCGGATTTAGTCAAAAAGCAATAAATGGATTACTTGAATTTGTAAAAGCAAATTATGCGACAATTGCAGATAAATATAAAAATACCTCTTTGTCAGAACAAGAATTTTTAGAAGAAACTTCAAGTAAACTAGAAGAACAGGTTAGAACCACATTAACTGAAACATTTCCGAGTTCAGAAAGACTTAATGGAGGAGTTCAAGGTTTAACAACTTTTGTTGTAGAATGTTATAGAAATCTTGCTCAAGAAATTGTTGAGGGACAAGACAAATATCAACGACCTGTAATTGATGGAAAAGCAATTCAGAAAGAACTTGACCAAATAGGAACGTATTTAGGGAAGTTTAAAATTTAAAAGCCCCTCTTAATAAATTTCGAACAACGAAGTTGTGATCCTATATGTGCGTAGCGCAGAGGAGTTCAGTTTTAAAATCAATATGTTTAAATATACCGCTATATAAAGGTTTTATATGTGGATTGCTAAAATTAAATTGTTAGATAAGAATTGTATTTTTGCTGCAAAAAATAAAAGATATAAAATCCAGTCTTATGAGCACATCCTTACACATTATAAGAAAGGAGGATCATATTATTTCATGTCTGCACATGTCTTAATAGGTTCCATTGAAAAGAAAAAGAAGTATATTAAAGAGCTAAAAAAAGATAAGCGGATTGAACAATTAGATATTCATGGAGATTTGACAATAGAGTTGGTTAAAAAAAGCAAGTCTGAATTGGATTTAGAAGTTTATGATTCATTTTACAATCCTGAGATAATCTTTGTAAAGCCTGCATTTGTTGATGAAGATGGATGGGAGTATTATGAAATTGGCAGTTGGAATCGAAAAGCAATTGAAAAAATAGTAGGTGCTGTCAAAAAGAATTATGAATCAAAACTGCTTAAATTTATCAATACACAAAATTATGACTTATACCTCCCTAAAATACTGCCAGATTTAAGCATTAAACAAAAAGAAGCAATATCTTTAGCAATTAAAGAAGGATATTATGAATTTCCAAAAAAAACTGAATTGAAAAAATTAGCAGAGATTTCAAAAATATCATTTTCCACATTCAGAGAGCATCTTAAGAAAGCAGAGAATAAATTAATTCCTTTGATGCATAAAGAATACATGATAACCTCTAAGTAGCGGGTAAAACTTAATGTTCTAATTTTGATTTCTAATTATCATGAAAACATTATATAATTTAAGGAAAGAAAAAATTTACAAATATTTGTTTCCTTATTGATAAGATTTTACAAAGTAAAATACAATCTGTGCGTGGCACCTGGACCCCTCCCGCTTTTTTTAAGAACTCAAACATGATTGAATATAACTTGGGGCTTAAGTCAGGAAAGAGAGCGTTCTATCAAATGAGCTTTAGCGATAATTCAAGAACAAGAATAAATAGGCAATTTCTATTTTATCAAGCACTAAGTGCCATCTCATTAAAGAATTTAGGGGGTCGCTGTATTCCATATTAATTGGAAGAATTCATCATAAGATTCTGCTGCTTCTTTTTGATGAATGATGGTTCCTAGTGGTTTATCACTCCAGATGATGATGCCAATTTTATCATTTCTAATAATAGTCTCAGTAAGAGGTTCAAATCCTGCTTTTGTATAACGAACTTCTGATTTTGGATACTTTTTCTCAGCTTTCCAATGCACAAGAGATTCATTAAAGAGTAATTTTGCTTTAATTCCTCTTTGAGATCTTTTCTTATGGTAGCTAATCCACCAAGCACCACCAAGCATAAGAGATTTTGTAGTAGAACCAAAAGTATGATGTTCTTTTCCACCAGCTTCTAATAGTTCCAAAAGTAATTCTTTAATTCCTCTTATGCCTCTAAATGTAATTATTTCTGGTTTTTCTTTTGATTCTTGTTGCTTTAGTAATAATTCTGGTAAAATTTCTTGGAAGCGTTCCTTTTTTCCGTTGATAAAGTCAATGATATGTTTAGGGTTAGCTGCTTGGTAATGGTTTCGCTTGCCCTCTTTTACAAATGTTACAAAACCTTTGTCTATAAGTTTGTTTAAGGTCATGTGAACGACAGAGTTTTGTAATCCACTTTTATCTAGAATTGGTCCAGCCGTAGATGTTCCTAATTCTAGTAGGGCAAGATAAACTTTAATCTCTGCATTGGTAAGTCCAATATCTTCTAAGATTTGTGTGTCCATAACAGTTAAAATAATCTTATTCTATTTAAACATTTTGTTTTCATCCTCCAAATATGGAGAATAAATATTTATAACCTCAAGGGTTACTCCTATTAAATAGCAAATACCAGAGAGATTATATGTACAAAAATGAAGAGGTAAACGAAAATGAAAAATAAATTTAAAAAAATAGTTGCTGGTGTGGCAATTGCTGCATCAATGGTATGTGGAATGCCAGATATGGCAAATGCTGGCAACTCTGCTGAAGTAATGGTAGGAAACAAAAGCACGACTTTAGATATTAAAGTTACGACAGACGTGGCTCCGAGGACTAACTTGTTCCTAAGAGGCAGAACATCAGTAGATTATCAGGGAGAAGTTAGTTATTTTGGGTTAGCTGACTTAAGCGTGAATCTTGTTGATGGTTTAGATGCCGTTGCTGAAGCCCAGTTTATACCTGATGTTGGAGTGATTCCAAGAATTGGGTTGGGATATTTCAAAAAGGCAGGTGATTTTAGCGTTTATGGTTTAGTTACAGCAGGACTGAATGGTGAAAATGTAGATGCTGAGATTCTCGCTAATATAAGATATGCTCCAAAACTTACAGATAATCTGGACTTAGTGTTAAACCTTGAGAACATTACTAATGTTGGTGAACAAGGACATAATTTTAGTGTCCAGAGACTAAGGACAGGATTGGGAGTTGATAACTACGAAGTTGGTGTCGCTGCAGATTTTACAGAAGCAGGTGGAGAAGTAACTTCAAATGTAGGAGTATATGCTGCAATTAAGTTTTAATTTTTCTTTCTTTTACAGCGACCCCTCAATTCATTTTTAGAAATTGCCCCCTCATAATAATTTCTTTACGAAGTAAAGTGTAACTGTCCGGAGAATTACATACCCCCATTTTTTAAGAACTCAAATTTTATTGAAACTAACATTGATCCCTGTTATACGAAGGTGAGGGCGAAGCCCGAAAGCGCAGAGTCCCCTTGAGTTGAGAGCCAGCCCGTTAGAATTCTTCGAATACTCTTTTCCCATCTGCTTTTTTCATATTCAATAACACTTTTTTATCTTTATCAAGATACGAAGCAACAATCTTTCCTATAAAAATTATGTGATCTCCAGAATCAACTTCTTTAAATAATTCACATTCAAAATTAATAGTTGCGTTTTTGATTAAAGGTGATTTAATAAATTCAGCTTTTGCAGTTTCTATTTTCGATTCAGCAAACTTGTCAAATTCATTTCCATGTTTTGAGCCAAATAATAAAAGCGATTCTTCAAGTTCTTTGTTTGGAACTGCGATAACAAATTCTTTACTTTGCTGAATTAATTTATGAGTATATCCTTTTTTAGATAAAGAAACTGCAAAAAGCGGTGGTTCC
>JAGLGH010000148.1 GCA_023144115.1 Nanobdellota archaeon
CAATTTTCAGGTTTATACTTATCAAATGATTCTTTGATTGTTGTTTTCTCCATATAGAAAGATAAAAAAGTGTGTATATATAAAAAGATTGTGCAAGGGCTGGCTCTCAATTTCGTATAACATGGATTTAACAAACATTTATTTAATTAAATTAAGAATATCTCTATTTAACCTACAAAAAAGATTCAAACTAATCCCAATTAGCGCTTTATTTATAGAAAAAGGCTTTATAAACCAGATTATTTAGAAGCATTGTAATCTCCTTGTAAAATTATGCAGACAAAAATTCCTTTTCCAGATAAAACTTCAGCACTATGCTTAACGCCTTTAGGAATAAATATTGTTGCAGGACTGGAAACTTCATAAAGTTCATTTTCAAACTGAACTTTATAGATTAACTTATCATCTTCTGAAAGAATCAAATTAATTTCATCACAATCATGTTTATGGAGTTCGCTATACTTTGGAAATTCCTTTGGAAGATCTTTTATGACATGGACAGAGATATAAGTACTGGATTCTGGAATTGAAGCTTTATCTAACATTAATAATCTTTTAATAGGAGCCTTACCATGAAAAGGAAGTTTTTCTAATGGCTCTACAACTCCTTTTTTGATATATTTTTGAAATTTTTTCATAATAATACATTAAAATTTAACTTACTTTTAAACTTTATCCTATTCATATCCCTATATTTCTGAAGGAGAACTGAACCTCGGGGGTTACCCTTAGTAGATGATAACAACACCCCCAGATTTATAAACTAATTCATATTCTCATATACATTAGTTAAAATTATGAATTTGCTATACATTTAGTTGAAGGGTAGAATGGATTATAAAATAACAGAAAAATTTCAAACTCTGGATCTTGACGAACTTTTACAATTAAGAGATGATATTGTTGAAATTATTCAATCAGGAGATCATAGTGCATCTGAGATTGTTAGTGAAAGATTTAAACTCTTAGGCAATTCTCCTTCAATGTATGGCTCCATAGACAGACTATTTGATAAGGTAAATAATTTAAACATTCCTGAAAAACATTCTGGACTTATTAATGAATTAAAAGAACAATATAGTTCTTTTAAAAAAGGAAAAACAGATCCTTTGGAAGGTAATGATGCTTTGAACCAGTTTATTGGGTTATTGGATTGTAAAAGGATAAAATCTGATTTTTATAGATCTACTTTTAATGATTTAAAATGTCATTTATTTCGCAAAGCAAAAGAACCTAGTGATTCCCCATTAAGTAATTTATATCTGTATGATTCCTCAATAAATATATCCCTTCTGTATTGTCCTGGACGAGATCCAGACAAACTTGAAGAGCAATACAATGATATGATGCATAAATTTCAGCAAAATTATTCTCACATTATTGATGGCCATAACAAAAAGCATTTTGATGAAAAACAAGAGATTTTAAGCATCACTTCTAGCCATTTAATTGAAGAAGCAAGTCATTCTTTTTCTGTTAATAGGGTAGAAATAATACGAAGAGATTTTATTATTAGTCATGAGTTAGAATTGGAAATGCATTATAATGAGATTCAAGGAAATAGTGAGGCAATGATTACATATAGAAGCCCAGTTAGTGACCCTACCAAATTAAAGCTTCTTAAAACCATACAATAATCTAATTGAAATTACGCATAATTTTTAATCTTCAATATATTCTTCTGATTAACCATAATACCCTAATTTCTTAAAATCAAACTAGAAACTTTTATAAACAATGCCTCAAACCCTATTTATATCTTATTCTGGTTTCTTATGTGGAGCTAGAGTATAACAGAATAATAAAAAGAGGAATAAAATGACAATAAAAAAGCATGATTTTGTTGAGATTGAATATACTGGGAAACTTAAAGACGATGGATTTGTTTTTGATACTACAGATGAGGCTCTTGCTAAGGAAGCAGGCATGGATTCATCTAATGAAGAATATGGTCCAATAATAATCTGTATTGGCGAGAATCAGGTTCTGGAAGGGATTGATAATAATCTTTTAGGCAAGGAACCAGGGCAATATAAATTTGACATTGCGCCAGAAGAGGCATTTGGAAAAAAAGATGGCAAACTTATCCAGCTTATCCCTACAAGAAAGTTCACAAAAGAGAACATCAGGCCCTCGCTTGGAATGCAGGTAGATGTTGATGGAGCAAGGGGTATTGTCAGGACAGTGACCGGCGGAAGGACTCTTGTTGACTTTAACCACCCACTTTCAGGAAAAGAATTAGAATATGATGTCAAAGTCAACCGGATTATAACAGACAAACAAGAGCAGGCAGAAGCATATCTCAAGATTACATTAAGAATCAAGGACAAGGAAGTAAAGCTGACTGATGATACAGCTGAGATTACCACAAAAATAGATCTTCCTGATGAAGTGAAAGAACAGCTTTCAGATAAGATAAAAGAAATCTTTAAGCTCAAGGATGTTAAGTTTGTTGTCAAGACAGATAAACCTGAAAAAACTGAGAACACAGATAAACCTGAAAAGACCGAGAAACCAGAGAATCCTGAAAAAAATGAAGTAAATGAAGTTAAACTGTAATAACCTTTATATATTAGTGATACTATGGAATTTATATTGCTGTGATGAGGTGTGAATTGTGGATGCGATAATAAAAGATGCTGAATCAGAAAACAATGATAATCATGAAGTAGTCAATGTTGCTATTCCTCAGAATATTGTAGATGCTGAGTTAGAGAGACTTCTCGCAACTCAAAAAGCGACAATTAAGGTAGTTGGAGCTGGAGGCGGCGGCAATAATACAATAAATCGTATTGCAGAAGTAGGAATTAAAGGCGTAGAGACTATAGCCATGAATACTGATGCCCAGGATCTCCTTTATACCAGTTCAGATAAGAAAATACTTATAGGAAAAGAAGTCACGCATGGTCTTGGTGCTGGATCAAATCCAAAATTAGGTGAAAATGCTGCCAGAGAAAATGAGCATGAGATAAGGAATGCATTAAAAGGCGCAGACATGGTCTTTATAACATGCGGTCTTGGTGGCGGCACTGGAACTGGTTCTGCTCCTGTAGTCGCTGAGATTGCAAAAAAGCAGTCTGCTCTTACTGTAGCCATAGTGACAATCCCTTTTGCAATGGAAGGCATGAGACGTTTTGAGAATGCGCAGACAGGCCTTGAGAGACTTGAATCAATTGTTGATACTCTTATAGTAATACCTAACGATAAGCTCCTTGAGCTTGTTCCTGACTTGCCGTTGCATACAGCATTTAAGGTAGCTGATGAGATCCTTACAAATGCTGTCAAAGGCATAGCAGAGCTTGTCACAAAAGCCGGTCTCGTAAACCTGGATTTTGCAGATATTCGGGCAGTCATGGGAAATGGCGGCGTAGCATTGATAGGTGTTGGCGAGTCAGATACAGAAAATAGGGCTCTGGAAGCAGTAGAAAAAGCAATAACAAATCCTCTTCTTGATGCTGATATAAGCGGAGCTAACGGTGCCCTTATAAACATAGCTGGCGGCGAGAATATGACTCTGGATGAGGCAAGGAATATTGTAGAGGCAATATCAGACAGGCTTGATGAGAGCGCAAGAATAATTTGGGGCGCGCAGATATATCCTGACCTTCAGGATACTATCAGGACCATGCTTATAGTAACTGGTGTCAAGTCATCACAGATTTTCGGTCCTGGTGGAAAGATTGTAGATAAGAAGAAAAAGGAGATGGAGAACGAACTAGGCATAGAGTTTGTTGATTGACTGAACAAATAACATAATAAAGATTAAAGTGATAAACAATGATGTATCAGCATGAGAAAATGACTGTAATGGCAAAGTTAAAACGCTTTGCTAAGGAATGTATCAGAGTATTGAGCATAACAAAAAAGCCTGATAAGCAGGAGTTCAAGACAATAGTAAAGGTTTCTGCACTAGGCATGCTTGTAATAGGGCTTATCGGTTTTTTAATAACAATGATTGCCCAATTCATAACTTAAGTGAAAGACAATGGCAGATGAAGAACAAAAAGTAGAAAATATGCCTGAAGAACAAAAGGCAGAAGAGAATCATAAGACAGAAGAAAAAGCTACAGAAGAATCTGAAGCAATTGAAGAAGTTGAATCCAAAACAGTAGAAGAATCTAAATCCAAAGGATCAGAGGCTGTTGAAGAAGTTCCAGAAGACGCTGAAAAGCCTGATAAGGAAGAAGCTGAACCTGAAGAAGATCCTGAAGTGGAAAAGGAAGAAGAAGCAGCTGAAGGTGAACTTGAATGCAGCCACATCTTTGCATTGAGAACAACAGCAAATCGTGAAGATCAGGTTATGGATTTTGT
>JAGLGH010000149.1 GCA_023144115.1 Nanobdellota archaeon
TATTAGTGGTTAGTCCTAATATTCAACATATGATAAAATTAAAAATTACCTTCGTCACACTGTAAGCATATAAGGCCATTGCTACGCCACATTTCCACAACTTGTTTCCTATCGTCGATACAAAATTCTATATTATAAAAAGGTTTAATGTTCTTATCGTATATTTCTTGTTTTATTATATAATCTTTTCTGTAGTCACCTGATTTTCTCATAAACAAATCATCATAAAGTATATTATGCTTATTAAGCCAATTAACAGTTTTATCTTCATAATCACTAGGCCTACCTGTCACTAAAAGAACAATATCATATTTATTCATTAATTCATTACACCACTTAGCTACTGGGTCCATTTCCATTAACTCATAAAACTTTTTAAAATCTATTTTACCATTAGGTAATTCACAAATCTTTTTACGTTCTTCTGAATTTGATAGTGTACCGTCTATGTCTACTATTATTGCTTTAATCATCACTCACCTTCTTATCTAGTTCATTCATAATTCTAACAAATATTTCACTAGTTAATTTAGTTATAAAATATTCTAATTCAAATCCTTTTAAGTCTAATTCTCTTAATTTTTTAATAGTAGTTTCATTTAAGAATGTTTTCATTCACTCACCTTCCCATCTAAGACGTCTAACAGATCTTGGAAGCATGCATATCCCAGCGCCTTCTTTGATTCAAATAGCATCATGTGTAGTTGTTCAAATACATATCTAAATTTTAGCTGTTCCTTTTCTAGCTTTTTAATAATTTCTTGTTGTTGCACATAAGTTTCTTCAAGGGCATCATTGTTAAATTTAGCGTCTTTTAATTGATTTTTTAGTTCTAATATTTCTCTTTCCCACTCAATATCTTCATCAAACATCTTTGTTTTCCTTATCAAGTTCAGCTATTAATTTATCAGCTTGCTCTCTTGCGACATGAACAAGATCACCAAAAGTATAGCCTTCATGATGTCTTGAATTTAGCCCCTGCATAGCCCTCGCAGCGAAGTAGTCGCGCCTAGAAATACCTTGTAACATAGGTTCCGTTTTTTTTACGGGGCCCCTTTCCACTACATTTAGGCCTAATATATTTGGCTCTATGTACTCTCTGAATTTACTACCCCTTTCACTTGCGGCCATATCATAGTCATACAATAAAGTAGGGCTGATATTAGCATAAAGAACATTATCTTTACATACATAATAATAAAGAGAGGTGGTGTTAGCTTGATATATTTTGCCTACTTCTAAATTTTGTATTCTTAGTTCGTAAGGTCTCTCATCCTTCATTGCGTTGCCTTTCTTGTTTGCTTTCTTCGCTTTCTGAAAATAACATCATAATAAGACTTGATATAAATTCTATATCTATAAAAATATATAAGCCCACTATGACATTGACTACATTAGTGATTCCTATAGCCATATTATTACCACATGTGTAACCAATATAGTTGAATGCACTATAAACAATTATTGCAGCTATGCAAAAACGCTTTTCTTGCCTACTCATGTTCATTCAATTCTCCAGACTCTTCTTTAAAGGTTCCTATTCCGCCATATTGAGCTTCACTGATTAAATCTTTCATATTATCCCAACCAATATCTTTAAGTATAATTATGACATTTGGATTTGATTTTATGCTTACTTGACCACCCCTTATTAAGATCTTAAACGATAATTCGCTAAGGGAAACTCTAACCGTTTTATTACCGCTTGAAGCTTTACTTGTTTTATAAATTAAAACCCATAATCCTAGATTAAAGATTGATATACTTATGATGGTTATTAAACCTAATAAGTTGTCATTATTCATAAAAACTCCTATTTTTTTGCAATTAACTGTTCTAAGCTATTGTAATTATTTATTCTCAAATCCATACACCAACTATCTGAGCCTCATCTTCTTGCATTCTAGGTATCCAGTACATATTAATCACCGAAGGATGCTTGTTTACTTCTTCTATGCTATCAAAAACATAATATTCACTAGTAGAGTCTTCACCGTAAAACTTTCTTATGACGTATTTCTCAGGGAAATCTTTTGGGTTAAAATAAAGAGTATAATTAATTAAAGCCGCCATTTAGATCACCTTCTTTGGCTTTTTTCTTAAAATTACTTGAGGATATTCTCTCGTCTTCTTTTTATCTTTCGGAAATAAGAAGGAGTCAGTTGTTCCGTATCTCATATTATTTATACTTGGTTTTCTCTCTATTGAATCACACTCGCATTTATAAGTGTCATTTTCGCATTCAGGGCAGCATCCCATATCAATTCCTCCAAAATCCATGCCCGTCAAGATTCTCATCTTTTACGTACATAATTTGTTTATCATTATAACAGTCAAAAATAGTTGTATAACTCGTAGTTTTAAATGGAGGATCTTGATTAACACCAATTGGAATTCTTTGAACTACTTCAGCTTCTTTATATTCTCGACATTCTCTACCATCCATATTATAAATATTTGAATGGCATCCTCTACATAATTCTTTACATTTTTCCATATTATAAACCCTATCTTATTTTTCGTTCTTACCCTCTTTGTGGTTGATCCTCGCTGTCGCCATCTCTAGCTATCTGCTCATCACGAATCTGCTTACCGATCCACATGTAACATTGCTCTAAATTAGTGATTGCTAAGGAAGTTGCACGACCTTTGTTTAAGCGCCCTATAAGAAGCTCTAGTCTTACGCAAGCCTCTTTTGCTAATTTTTGGTCTTCAATTGATCTTTCATCATATTTTATATAATCAAATCTGCTCATTTTCTATCCCTTTATTTAATTCATTTATTGTTTTGTATATTTTCAGTTTGAGGCAGCATTTTATCCATCATGCCCATAGCTCTAAATAAGTTATTTGCAAAATAATTCTTAGCAAATTGCTCTATATATTCTTTAGATTTAGACACAGAATCTTTTAGCTCATTTTCTATATAAAAATCTACTTTCTTTTTTGCTTTTTCTTTTATTGATGAGAAATCGTTATCATGCCTATTTTCACTATATTGAATTTTATTAATTGCTTCATAAAATTCATTTACTTTATCTTGAACAATTTCAGGATATTTAGAATCAAGCCTATTATTTATAGCTTTATATAATATCTCTTTTAAGTTATCTTTTGACCAGTAATCATCATCTAATAATTGCTTCATTGACTCAGATATTCTATGTTTTATCATCTTTTTAATTCTGTCTTCAAATATATCATCGACTTGTTTTTTTATAGCTAGTTCTATTTGCCCAGCGTTTATTGATAATTCTATCTTTAGTTCAGCACTTTCTTTAGGTAATTCTATTTGCGGTTCAGCCTCGCATTCATAACCTTCATCATACCAATATTCACTCATTGTTTATTCCTTTGTTCTTATTATTAATCTCATCAAACTGCTTTGCCAATTCATTATACAATAATCTTTTACGTTCTTTAGCTTCATAGATTTCAATCTGACTTCTATTTTCTCTTAGGACTTCAGCGCACCTAATGTCGTACAAGTTTATTTGTCTGTCGATCTCGCTAGCGTGGAGTAGTAGTTCTATTAGGTGTTCCATTTAATCCTTTTTATTATAATTAACTTGATATATTTTTTTACTTGGCCAGTGCATTCCAGTTATCTTATTTGATGCTGTTTGATCTAAGCATACAGCCCACGAACTTACATCATCACAAAACCAACGCAATCCCCAGTGTGAGTTATGCCCCATAATTTGAAATTTCTTTCTTTTTATAGGTTCTTCTCTTGACCATATTATACTATTAGATAAATTAGATATATTTAGAGCCTGTTCTAAACTTCCTATCCATGCAGCATGTGAAATAAAAACATTATCAGTTTCATAATATAAAATACATTTTTTTAACCATTCTACATGCTCTTTAATTAGCGAGCTATCCGATCCATAAGATTCTAATGTTTTATCACCACCATTAATAACCCAAATATGCTTAGAATAAATTAAATTATCTTCAAAATAATCTATCATCATATGTTCATGGTTACCTAATAATGTCTTTATATTATTATCAATAGCATATTGAACAACCTCTTTACTCTTAGGCCCTCTATCTATTAGATCACCTAAAAATAATATTTCATCTTTAGGCATTTTATCTATAAGACTTAATAAAGCATCATATTGCCCTGCTATATCAGATATTATATTCATTTCAACCACTCCATATAGTTAGTATATTTACTTTCAATATCGAAAATCATTTGTTCTATTAGATCTCTATCTCTATATTTACTCTCTAAAGCATGCAGTAAAGGCTTACCTAGATCATTAGTATAGTACGTTCCATCTTTCATTATGGAATATTCTATAACCCCAGAAAGATAGCCATTAATTTGTGCTAGCCTATTTCTAAGGTCTAGGTATTTTTGTTTTACTGTGTCGTATTTCACTAAATCTCACCCACACCATTGTCATTAGTGATATTGTCAGCAAAGTTCTTTAAAGGTGCATTACCTT
Source organism: Nanobdellota archaeon (assembly GCA_023144115.1). GTDB lineage: Archaea > Nanobdellota > Nanobdellia > Woesearchaeales > JAGLGH01 > JAGLGH01. The sequence goes on from JAGLGH010000149.1 coordinate 4,467, forward strand.
TAGTTTCTTCTAGCGGCTCTTCCTGGTTTTGGCCTTGCAAGTCGTTTAGTAGCGTGCCGTAATCATCGCACGTTGAAACTATGTCTATTAATTCGTCTAGTTGTTCTAGTGTTAAAGTATTCGGTGTA
>JAGLGH010000015.1 GCA_023144115.1 Nanobdellota archaeon
CTTATAATATTATTTCAAATATAACCACTAATTTATCTTCTTCTTCTGGAGTCTCTATCTCTGGTTCATATAATATCCTTTCAGATGCAATCACCAGTCAAAATGCATATCAGGGAATTTATATCTCTGGTTCATATCACAACCTTTCAAATGTGATCACTAATTCAAATAAAGAGGGGATTTATATAAGTGATAGTCATCATAATGACTTCTTAAACATAACAATAAAAAATAATAATGATTATGGAATAAGAATGACTAGCAATAGTGATTATAATAGCATAATTGGATGCCACATAGAAAATAATAATAAAGCAGGCATAAATCTAAGTATATATTCCTCATCTCGTCCAGAATTCAATATATTCTACAATAACATATTTAACAATTCACTGAATTTTCTCCTGGATTCGAGCATAACAAACCCAAATTACTGGAACACAACTAACCACACTGCAACAAACATAATAAATGGAACAGTTATTGGTGGCAATGCATGGGCAACACCTGCTGGAACAGGCTATTCTCAGACCTGTATGGATTTAGATGAAGATGGAATCTGTGATGAGCAGTATAATCTTACAATTGGTGGATTGAATATTGACTATTTTCCTTTAGCATTCCCCGCTCCGCCAGTATGCATCAATTATGCAAATGAGACTGTAAATATATCATATAAGGAATGCAATGATAGTTATAGCCTTAGGGAATGTGTTGGTAATTATGTATGGAGTATCACAGATTGCTATAAAGAATGCGGATATTACCTCCCTGTTCATCAGTGCCTAAATACTTCATGTGTCCCATGCCCAACAAACTGCACATCAGATGAAGAATGTGTTAATGGAACAGAGTGCGAGAATAATAGATGCCTCCCAATAGTTGAAGGAGCAAGACCTCCAACACTTTTCAAAGATATAGAAGATATTGTAATAACATCTTCAGAAACTCTCACAAATCTTTTTGACCTTGACCATCATTTTTATGACCCTGAAGGTGCAGTACTCACTTACACTTATTATGGAAACAATCATACTACAATAATCATTGACGAAGACACAAACAGGGTCACAATCACTGCACAAAGCGACTGGCACGGACAGGACTATGTCATATTTGTTGCTGAAGATGACAAGGGGATGACAACAGAAAGCAATAATGTTACAATCACAATCCTTCCAAAAGAGGGTTTTCTTTATGATATTGGTTCACGAGATTATTATCCCTGGACAGATATCTATACCAAAGAAACTGTCAGCTATATTATAGATAAATATGGTAACAGGCAGAAATGCAAAATACAAATTAAGGTTTGGCAATAATGAAAAATCAAAAAGCGATGTTAAAGACTGCAGAAGCATTGATTGCTATAGTAATAACGTTGATATTTATTGTGCTTGTATTTTCACAAACTCCAGCAGAGAGCATGTCTGAGAAGAATCTTGATATGCTTAAGATGATTCATGTCTCTGACGAATTCAGGAACTGCGCAACTGCAGAAAATCTTACATGCATCAGTGCCCTTGTCAATGACTCTATGCCCAGAAAGTATGACTTTTATGTTGACATGTCACCGCATCCATCAGCGCAGCCTTCAGGTCTGCCTGAAAAAGGAATATATGTTGAATCGTTAATAATCGCAGGTAATGTTACAGATTATAATCCTCAGATTATACGGTTGTATTATTGGATGAAATAGAATATATTAAATTTGAAAAGAAAAAGAAAAAAAGTTTATACAAACCTTATTCTGTTGTATCCTTATAGTGGCAGGTTAGCTTGACATGTCCACTAGGGGTTATTATTAATTTCCAGTTTGATGTTTTGCCATATGAAGTATAGCACATAAAACCTGTGTTATCGTGATTCAGATGTGTTGTGCTCTTTGGTACGAAATGAACCTCAGGGACTTGACCACGACATGTTAGCAAGACATTGTTGTTTTTACTGTTTGTTTTAACAATATGACTCTCAAGTGTAAATAATTGATTAAGGTTACCATCTTCATTTGGCATAACTAAACCACACCATACATCATTAATAATCACAGCTGAATTTTCGCTTTTAGCATGTACATTAAATACTCCCATTATCAGTACTGCTAAAAAGACCAACAAAATTACTATTTTTTTCATTTTATCATTCCTCCGTTTTTTTATTTTTTGGGGTGATTCTTTAATTAGGCAAAAATCATTAAAAATTGCCTTGTGTCATCGCGTCGTCAATATTATGTTAGATATAAGTTCTAAGAATCATAGACTTGTGAGTACTGCTTGTTTATATACCTGTCGTTTTTTCGGCACATGAATTTCTCATGTCAAAACGAAAGATATTTATAGTTGCTTATCGACTCTAAATCTATAACCTTGAGTGATTTGTGATGAATTTTAATCAATTAGATTTAAGATTTAGGTAAAAAAATGAAACTATTTTTAGGTAAAAAAATGAAACAATTACTTAACCAAAACAAAGGTTTATAACTCATTTCAATTATTGATAAGAATATGGAAAAAACAGATGAATATGAGTTTTTTGAACATACAGGAGATGCTAAGTTCAGGGCTTATGGCAGCACAATTGAAGAAAGATTTACTAATGCAGCGCTTGCCATGTTCTCGCTGATAGTTGCTACAAAAGACATAAAGCCTGCGCAGGAGAAAGAAGTAGAGGTTGAAGGCAGTGATATTAAGCAGTTGCTATATAACTGGCTTGAAGAGATTCTGTTCCTGCTTGATGCAGATGGTTTTTTCTTCAATAGTGTCAAAAGCATTGAGATAATACAGAAGGGGCGTTCATATATTCTCAAGGCTGTTCTTGCAGGCGATACATTTAAGGAAGATTATCTGGTCTATGGCTCAGTAAAAGCAGTGACTTATGCAGAGATGGAAATTGAAAAGGATTATCTTCAGGTTGTAGTGGATATTTAAAATTAAAACTTATATGAACTGAACAAGATAACAAACTGGTAAAAATGGAAATTAAAAAAATCAATGAATTCACATGGGAGATCCCAAAGACAGGTGGGATGAAAGTCCCTGCTATCATCTATGCTTCTGAAAAGCTTATGGAGAAAATCAGGATGGATAAGACTCTCCAGCAGTCAATGAATGTGGCGCATCTTAAAGGAATCCAGAGAGCATCATATACAATGCCTGATGCTCATCAGGGTTATGGTTTTCCAATAGGGGGTGTTGCTGCCTTTGATATGGAAGAGGGTATAATAAGCCCTGGCGGAGTTGGCTATGATATTAATTGCGGAGTCCGTCTTTTGCGAACAGATTTCCAGGTTGAAGATATATTAGACAAAAGAGCAGA
>JAGLGH010000150.1 GCA_023144115.1 Nanobdellota archaeon
CATGATCAGACCGCTCCAGTCATGCAGTATTGAAATGTTTTTTACATGCAATACCTTGTATGCTGAGACACCTATGATCTTGATTAAGCCAGGCCATTTAATCAACCCGGTAATAAAACAAATTAAAAAAGATATTGCTAATCCAATATCAATCCAATAATTTAATTTTGTCCTGTTCATTTCAAACTTCTCAATATTCGGTTTTTATGATTCCAGCTTTGTTTCTTCTGCAAGATCCTTTATAATTGCAGGAGAAAATTTATACTCTAATCTCATATCCTCTAATACTGTTTCTGTTGTATAGTTGCCCTTGAATTCAAATTCTTCAACAATCTTATCAAGTAGTTTTTGCGAGTCAATTTCCCATAAATCTGCTACTTGTTGTACTGTCAGCAGTTTCATTTCAGACCCTTCAATTTCAACAGAATGATCATGGTCGTCATCATGTTCATGACCATCATCAATGCATCCACTAACTGCAATTAAAACAAACATCGCCATAATATAAAGTATTTTTTTCATCTTTTAACCACCTGAATTATTTATTGTTTTTAATTGTATATACGGTCTGAATCGACAATTAAAAAGCTTGAAAATATCCCTACTTAACCTAAATTTTCATGATTTTGAGTAATGTATTGTACTCTTTTTTGGTTATCTCTCCTGAAACTAATCTTTTGTCAAGTATATCTTTTGGGGTATATATGTCTTTTTGCCTTGTATTTTTTATAAACCATATTATTAGCCCTATTATGATTATGAAAAACAATATCTGGGCTCCAATCATATATGCAAATCCGTATCCATAGGGCATTTATATCACCTCTTTCGATTCAAAAATAAAAAAAAAGGAGGCTTATCGCCTTCCTTTACCTTGTCCTGATCCAGAGTTGCCTGCATCTACATATTTGTTCCTGTGCATTTGTTGTCCTTCACCCTGGCCCATTTTATGTCCGGTTCCATCCCGCGGCCCGTTGCCGTTGTTAAGGCCAAGTTCGGCTCTTAGTTCCCCGGCTGTTTCGTAGTCTCCGGTTTGTGCTGCTGCGTGTGCTGCTGCAAACGTCCCGAAATTGCTTTCTGTTACTACATCCACGACTCTTGGGTGCCTTTCGTCTTCTGTCATCAGATTATACCATGCTTCATAATCTGGTGTATCAAATGCAGCATCCATTGCCTCGTGCCTTTCTTCGTTGCAATTGGGACCTTCTACGGTATAGTCGCCTCTGTAAGCGCTTACGAAGCTGATTGTTAGCATTCCAACAACCATAAGCGCAAACAGGCCAAATACTGCCGCTTTTGCACGCCGGTTCTTTTGTGTTTTCATTTTATTCACCTCCTCATCAGATATTTGTTCTGACTTGCTGTTTCATATGGATGAAACTATACTTATTAGTCCCTGAAACTATCGAAGATTTTGTGAAACTGAGTTTCACTTTCGTGAAACCAAGACAAGTTTTATATTGATGGGCGATGAATTACACTATTATGAGTCTAAAAGACAACAGAAAGATTATACTTGGTGTCGGGATCATTATCTCGTTTGCGCTGCTGACTTTGTCTGTGAGCACCTATTATAATTATCAACATGATATCCGGCAGGAATCCAGGCTGGATCCGGATGCAATAGATGGTATGACAATAGAAGAGATTAAACTGCTTATGATTGAAAACAGAGATGCACAGCCGATAATACATAGTTACTACCTGTTACCTTTTATGGCATTCGTCGGATTGCTGGTGGGTACACTAGTATATTATCTCATGTCTGATAAAGTGATTCAACAGGAGCAGACATTGAAGAAGAATACTAAAATAATCCTGAATTTCCTGACGCGCCAGGAAAGGAATGTTATTGAGACGCTTATGGAAAATGGTGGCAAGGTGCAGCAGTATGAACTGTCTCACCTGCCTAACCTGAATAAAGTCAAGACACATAGAATCCTGCTGGCTCTTGAGCAGAAGGGGATTATACATAAAGAGAAGCTTGGGAAGATAAATAAAATCGTTCTTAATAAAGAGTTGTATGAGGTTCTTAAGGAATGAATTGGATTAGATGCTTCAGTTCTGTTTTTTCTTTTTTTTTGGCTTTTCTTTTATTTTTTGAATACCATTTTTTTCTTTGGATTTTCCGAAGCATAATTCAATGATGTTTTTCTTAGGTATGGCGTGTAAGCATTTGTCTTCCTTAAAAATTGCATATATAAAATCAGATGTTTCGTCAAACATTTCACAATCCACAATAACATTTTTCTCATTAAGAGAATATGTTATTTTATGAAAATAATCATTTTTTGTTGTAAGATAACCCACAACAATACAAAAGAGATAATAGTAGATTAAGCCAACACTGAGTAGCATAATATGCCAGATGCGATTATTAGTCAATTCAAAATCTGGATAGTTAATGATACTAGTTATAATTCCTAGAATATTTGGATAAAAGTAACTAAGAACAACTACCATAAACCCTCCAAGGAACAAAATGAACTCTAGAATGAACAATCCTACAGCCATGTAATCTAAACGCTGCAAAAATGGTTTTGTTTCAATAGGATTCCAATAAGAGTTACCCGCAATTTTTAGTTTTGAACCCACTTCAACGAGATAACCTGTTAAATAAAGGATGACCGCTAAGCCTATTGAACCCGTAAGAATTGTTATTAATTCAAGCATAAATCAAAGTTATTCTGGAGAAATAAATGTTTAACTATGATGAAGATTTAGTACGTGTTTTTCTGTGGTAATTGTGTTTATGTACTGATGGCGCTATCTGTTGAGTGCCTTTGTAACTATTTTTTGGCGCCGTATCTGATGAGAATGAATATCAGTACCAATAAGATTATTATGGATACAATGTCTGTATTAAAAATATCCGCTATGCCATTCATTTAACCACCACTTTTGATTACATAACCTGCTAATGCCAAAAATAGAGAGAATAAACCCCCTAAACCGGCACATGCGATACAACTCGTTATTTCCTCGCAGGGATGCGCCATATAGTAATCAAATAATCTTGTGCTGATTTGAATGAATCCTACTACAATTATTCCTGAGAGGACTGTTCTGCTGTGCGTTTCAAGGAATGATTTCTTTTTTTCTTTCTGATTACTTGTTTTTTTCTTAGGCATGTTCGTTCATCTTTTCTTTTTTGGGTTTTTAACTTTTTCTTCCCGGTCGCGCAGGAGTATATAAATCGTAATAATAAATGCGAAATAAATTAAGGAAACAATCAAGAGTAAACCAGTTATTTCTGTATTATCAATTACCATGTGTTGAATAT
>JAGLGH010000151.1 GCA_023144115.1 Nanobdellota archaeon
GGGTATTATACCCAAGTTGTAATAAGATTAATGATAGAACTATTGAAAAAGATATGTTTATATAAATGAATTCTTTTTTTTCTGTGATATGGCAAAAAAAGATGGTTCAGTTCATAGAATTTGGTATGATGAACCTACGCTGTGGGCTTCTGAACAAGATTCAAGAGTAGACAAAGAATGTAAATTTTTAGATAAGTTATTCAAGAAATATAAGGTCAAAAAAATTCTTGATGTTGGATGTGGTGCAGGATCACATTGTATTAAATTAAAAAACTTAGGTTATTTTCCTGTAGGAGTTGATTTAAACAAAAAACTAATACAATATGCAAAGAAAAAATCTCCAGAGATAGACTTTTCAGTTGCAGACCAAAAAAATCTAGGATTTAATAAAGAATTTGATGCTGTTTATACATTATGCACAGTTATTGCGTATGCTATAACAAACGAAGATCTTGTCAAAACTCTCAAAAATCATTATAGGGCATTAAAAAAGAATGGATTACTAATTATTGACACATTTAATCCAATAATCTTTATTGATAAAGCTGAATATGAACATGAACGAAAAAATAAAGAAAATGCCCTTGGACTATATGCTATAAGGAAATATTCTGTTGATGAAAATAAGCAGCTCAGTATAGACGAAGCAACTTTTTATAATGCAAAGACTAACAAAAAAGTTAGTTCAGATAAAAGCGTTAAAAGGATGACGTTTCCACAGGAGATGAGATTTTTTCTGGAACAGACTGGTTTTTCAGTACTTGATTTTTATGGTGATTTTGATTTCAAACATAAAAAACTTGATAGCCATAGAATGATAGTTATCGCACAAAAAAAGAAGTTTTAACTTTATTCCAATCTTAGATCTTTTGGGATTATAGCAATATTTATAAATAAAGATAATTGACAAGATTAAATGATAACAAGCACACATTTATTCATAGGTGCAGCTATTGGAAAAGCTACAGGAAATTTATTTCTCACAATCCCTCTTGCTTTTGTATCTCATTTTTTATTGGATGCTATCCCACATTACAATCCTAAGCAAGTAAAATCATATCTGGAAAAAGGTTTAAGAGGAGTAGATAAAAAGGACTTATTGCTCAAAAGCATTGAACCATTAATAGGAATAAGTATTATCAGTTATGCAATATATGTGCAAAGCGAACTTGCTTTGGTAATGTCATTAGGTGCATTATTTGGGTGGCTTCCTGATTTGTTTGTATTTTTAGAATGGAAATTTAATGGAAATTCTGGAATCATCAGAAAAATTGAAACATATTATCACAAACATACAAAATCATTTTTCTTAGGTATTGTTCCTCAAATTATAATTTCAATTTTAGCGCTTTTATATCTTTTTTAATTTACATAAATAAGCAATATTTACTTGGGTAATATCTTCAACTATCAAATTTGCCTGAGAAAAAATATTTTCAAGTTGTTCTTTATTAAATTGCTCAGAAATATTATCGCCAAAAGATTCATCAAAAATAACAGTTGTGCCAGCTATATGTTTGATCTTCACACCATCTGTTTTATAGACTTTCATTCTTTCTTCAAAAGCATCTTCAGAAAAAACACTGATTATTATGTGTCCTGAATCTTTTAAAGTCCTTTTCATTTCATCCAATATGATAAATTTCTTATCAGCAAAGTTTGCAAAAGTAGTCATGCAAATTACAAAGTCAAAACTTTCATCATCAAATGGAAGATTTGTTGCTTCTGCTTTTAAAATATTTATACTGGGATATGTTGCAAAATTCTT
>JAGLGH010000152.1 GCA_023144115.1 Nanobdellota archaeon
AGAAAGAATATCAAAAATACTTCTTCCGTTTCCACAACCGACCTCTAAAACATTACTATCACTGGATATATGCTTTAATAGATATTTTTTCTCTTCTTTAAACCACTTTTTATAAGAATCTGGCAAATCTGTTAATAAAAGAGAAGCCCAATAATCAGCATTTGTTTCCATATGTTCATTTATTTATGAGAGTTTATAATTTTATTGTTTTGAACCACTAAGAAGAAGATTTAAAAAGTAACAATAATTATAATTTATTATGCAAGTATTCAAATATTTACAATACCCTAAAATTAAAGAAGTCCAAGAAATTCAACTAGTAGAATTTTTTACCAAGAATGAAGCAACAGGTATATATCTCGCTTATCCAGATTCTTTATTTAAATCTCTTTTTGCTGTAAATTATGGTTATAATGGAGGAAATAAGCCAGTCCGAGGAATTCAACAAGGGGAAAACATATATGAGATAAACATAGATAATAATACCCTAATATATTATCCCAATCAATATATTTTATATGATTCAGATAAAATCTTTGACAGAGTTGTTCTTGAAGGTAAAGTAGAAGATTTAATTTTAGAATTCCAAAATATTGGGTTCAGATTAGAGAAATAGAACCAGTTTAGTTACTACTCTCAATTGATTACTAATATTTTTAAAGACTTCATTATAATATATAGATATGGAGGCATTAACATCATTTTTTATTCAATTATGGGGATATTCCTGGATTAGGGCATTATCTACTCTTATTCTATTTGTGTCAATCTCGCAGATAGTGCATGGCTCGATGAAATTCTACTTGCAAAAGATAAAAAAGCTTCAGGAAGGTAAGACGAATGAAAAAATAATAACTAAATCTGACAAACCAATCGCAATCCTGATTATTCTCACAGGATTAAAGATTTCATTGCGATATCTTGATTATGACCTCCATCTAATTCAAAAAATCCTTTCTTCTGCATTGATTGTCATAGGGATATATTTAATCATTGTAGCGATTGATATAATCATTGACAGGTGGATATACAAATTCAAAAAAAAGGCAGGCGGCAGCTATGAGGATGAAGGTCTGAATCTTATTAAAAATATAATCAACATATTCCTTGGTGGAATTGCAATCATATTGGTACTGAATGCATGGCATGTGGCTATAGGTCCGCTCCTTACAAGCCTGGGTATTCTTGGTATTGCTGTAGGATTTGCCATGCAGAGAACACTGAGCAACATTGTTGGAGGAGTTGCTCTTGTCCTTGACAAATGCTTTAGGATAAATGATCTTGTAAAGCTGGAAACTGGTGAAGTTGGCAGGATTGCAGAAGTAGGACTAAGAAGCACAAAGATTGTGACAGTTGATAATGAAATGATGATTGTTCCAAACAGCCAGCTATCAAACACTATGATAATCAACTATGCAAAACCAAATAATATACTGAGGATAAAGGTTCCTATTGCAGCAGCCTATGGATCTGATCCAGATGAGGTAATGAAGGTTGTTCTTGACAAAGTGCAAAAACTTAAAACAGTGCTTCCTGAACCAAAACCTCAGGCAAGGTTTACAGGCATGGGTGATTTTTCCCTTGATTTTGAACTGCTATTCTACATAGAGGATTACAAGGACCGTTTCACAGCAAGGACAGATGTTCTCAAAAGCGTGTACAAGAAGATGAATAAAGCAGGGATTAAAATACCATTCCCTACAAGAACATTGTATCTGGAACAGAAAGAGGAAGTTAAGAAGAAAAGGGTTAGGAAGAAATAGTGATTTTTATAAACTTATTTTGATTCTTATCAATTATGGCAATGCCTAATAAAGAAGAAATAGCTGATTTTGTGAGAGATATTTATAGGACTGAGTCTGGTAGAAAAAAGGCAGTAGACAAAGGTCAGATTACAATGGAAGAATTGACAATCTACCATTATATTAATGCATGGACTAATCATAATATGCATTTTATTGATGACCCTATAGGAAGAGATGATGCACATTATGCTACTCTTCAAAAGGCATATGGTGTTGCGACAAAAGTTTATTCTATTGATGAAGTAAGGGCGAGGGAGATATTTGAGAAGGTTAGGATGATACCTAGAATTGATTAGTAGTTGCTATTTGTATTTTATTTTATGTAAATATTTTTATACCCATGCTGATTCTGGATAGTATATGGATAAAGTTAATTTTGAGCAAGATCAGGATATGCAGAAGATTGATATATCAAAACTCAACATAGATGAGTTACTAGAGCATATGAGGGGCTGCATTAGTTATTTCTGTCTTGAAGACTGCTATTCTCACTGCTGCCAGAAAAGAAGCTTCAAGACTAAAGACCCTGCTGAAGTGCAAGCCATATTTGGATTGAAGGATTCAAAAGAAATAATAGATGTAGATGATTATCGGCTAAAAATAAAAGACTTTTCCCTTAAGGATACAGAATATTTTATTCAACTTGATCCCTGCCCTCAACTTGACAAGAGGTTATGCAAGATTTATGATGATCCTAAAAGGCCTGCAATCTGCAGGATATATCCAGTCATTGAAGATAGAAATTTAAAAACCATAATTTTGTCAGAGACTTGCCCTGCTTTTCTTGAAGGTCTTTTTGAACCTTATTATCAGGAGATTGAAAAAAGAGGATATAAGATAAAAAGCGTAATATAGATGGATTTGATTTTAAAAA
>JAGLGH010000153.1 GCA_023144115.1 Nanobdellota archaeon
TCCCCTATTATGTTTGTCTGCTGCATTTTCATTTTTTTGAAATATCATCTGGTTTGTTGCCTTTGAAAATATTTTTAAATCTATCAATATTCAATCTTCCATTAAAATTCCGTATCGCTCCACCCTTTTCATTAGTATAATTATTTTCAAATCTATTGTTTTCTTTTACCCACATATCTCCTTCAAAATTATAAATCGCTCCACCGTTTTCTTTCGCAGAATTATTTCTAAATATATTATACTCTTCAATCTTAATCTCTCCAACTCTATTATATATTGCTCCACCATACTCTGTAGAATTCTGCCTCAATATGTTATTTTTTTTAATTATAACATTTCCATTCCTATTACATATCACCCCTCCCTGATATATTGCAAAATTATTTTCAAACATATTATTTTCATTGATTAGAATTTCGCCTTGATTATTATATATCACTCCACCCCATTTAGCAGAATTATGTTTAAAACATGAATTATTTATCTTTAGGCTAGGCTTTAGATTATTTTCTGCTTTAAGAAATACTGCGCCTCCTATTATAAATTTGTGATTGTCTTTTCTCCCTCTCCCATAACTAAACCCTGCATAATCCAGAATCGCTTCAGCCCTGCCCTTAAGATAAAGATTCTTCCATCCATACCTTATATTCTTTGCAGTCAGCAGAACTTCAATTCCCTCTTCTCCTTTTGCTTCAAATCTGCCTTCGCATGTAATCCCTGCATCTTTTGCAAACTCCAGTTTCACACCTGGCTCCAGAATTAACCCGCAGCCATAGGGCACATTAATATCAAAATCAATAACATAAACTCCTTTCTGAAGTGAATAACTCCCTTTTATATCTCTCAACTCATCAGGAGTTTTAATATATTTAATATCAGTTACAGGATTCAGTTCTTCTTTTCCATTTTCTTTTTTTTCCTTTTGCGTTCCTTTCTTCTTAGCCAGCTTTCCCTTTAATTCATCTATCTTTGCTTCTCTTTCATACTGCTTATTTATTCTATCAATAAGATTATAATCTATGCTTCTGTCCTTCCAAGTATCCCCTATTATGTTTGTCTGCTGCATATTATACTCTTCCTCTGTATAATTTATCTGTAAGATCCACTGTTCTTCCGTGCAGTTCATCAGCGCTGTTTATATATTCAACATAAATATTATTTTTTTCCAGATCTTTTGTCATTGTATTAGGCTTGCCAAGTTGGAGATGGAAATAATAATGCTGCTTAGCCTTGCGCATAAATTCTTCTTTTATACTGTTCCAATTATCGATTGCGCCATCAGAAAGTGTAAAAATCAGATTTTCCCTCCCTTCAAACATGTCATTTATTTTGTCCAGATCTAGCTTTGTGGATCCAAACTGCGGGTCTAATGCCAGTCTTTTTGCATCCATCAATCCTTTTTTCATATATGTCTTCTTGCTGAAATTAACTAGCGATATATTTGTTTGCTGCAATAAATAATTCTGCTTTAGATACTCCTGAAAGCCATACCACTCAACCAATGCTCCATGATATTTGCTTCTATCCCCCCATGGGATAATATTTTTATTGCCTGTATCATCACTCTTATTAAATCCTTCTGCCATAGACCCAGACGTATCCAGTAAAATCCATCTTGCTTCAGGAAATCCTTTTGGACTTTTCTTATATTCAATTGGCATATCCAAGTGCCATCTTTTTTTCTGCAGTTGCAATTTTCCATCATCGCCAAACCCAAATTTAACATGTTTGAGATTATCTCTTTCAGGGTCTAATTCTCTTTTGCCATACCAGTAAATTGGCATCGTGGATTGTTCTGTAAATGATTCTGCCTTAACAACCAGTTTTTGTCCAAGACTTGTGTATAAGAGATCCAGCGCTTCAAACTGGTCAATCCATGAAGGAATGCCTTCATTGTTGGCATTTGCTTCATTTATTCTTTTCATCTTGAATCTTTTAGTATGCATTTCTTTGTCAAATTCATTTCCCTCGATATCTTCTGGATTCCCACTGTCAAATCCTCCCTCTTCATCTTCATCTGAATCTTCATCTTCTTCACTGTATCCACTGGTTCCTTTACCTGAATGATTTGGCAGTGGCATGGCATAACCTGGTGTCATAAGTTTTGAAAATTCCTCAGCATAGGCTTTTGCAATCTTTGGCCAGTTCTGTTCATTATTAAGATATTGCCTTATTGCCACCCTGTCTTTGATACCTTCTATTTCCATGCTGGAAATTCCTGATTTCTCAAGGAAATTGACAAGCACGTCTTTAACTTCATTTGGATTCATATAATATTTTTTTAATTGTCTTTTTTGCTGTTTTTTCCCAAAAAGATACATATTAAGCTTGACATGCGCTTCATAGAATTGAGAGAACTTTTTGGTTTTCTGAGAATCACCTATATTTTTAAAGAAATAAGCTATACCTTCCAAAGAAAACTCTCTTGACAAGTCTTTATGGAGGATGCTGTCTTCTAATGCATTTGCAACATAATGGCAATCTTTTTTATTGAATCCTTCTGGTGATAAGACATCTGAAATTGGCTCATATATCAGCTTTACATGCTCATCAAGACTTCTTGGGCAGCCATGAAAACCCTTGTACTTATGATGATCTATCTCATGCTTCATGAGATCTTTTATAATTCTTACAGTTTTTCCTGGATTTTTCTTTTCATATTCTGGATTGAATTTTAGATTGATTTTGCCGGTTTTCAAAAGTGTTGAGGCTTTAAAATGAGGCTTGCGATTAAATTCCTTGATACTCTCAATGCCTTTATGCCCTCCTCTAATAATCTCATGCCTTGCAACTTCTCTTACTTGTTCATCTAGTGTCTGCTGCATTTTCATCCCTCATAGATCTCCTCATAGAGATTATCTGGAGTATTGTTTTTGAAACTATTTTTGGATAGGTTAATGCCCAGTTGTCCTCCTAAATTGTGTATCGCTCCACCATTTTTTTCAGCAGAATTTTTTTTAAATCTATTGTTCTCATTGATTTCAAGACCCCCTGTTTCATTATATATCGCTCCCCCAAACTTAGCAGAATTCTTTTCAAACCTATTGTTCTCGTTGATGTTAACATCTCCCTGAGCAATATATATTGCTCCCCCATATTTCGCAGAATTCTTTTCAAAATAAGAGTTATTGATGGTGATGCTTGGTTTTAGGATATTTCTTGCTTCAAGAAGTATTGCCCCTCCACTTATCATTTCATCTTTGTCTTTTCTCCCTTTCCCAGAACTGAATTTTGCATAATCAAGAATTGCTTTAGCCTCTCCAATAAGATAAAGATTTTTCCAACCTTGCGTTTTATTCTTTGCAGTAAGCATCACTTCAAGCCCGCTTTTACCTTTTGCTTCAAACCTGCCTTCGCATATAATCCCTGCATCCTTTGTAAAATAAAATTCCACACCTGGCTCAAGAATTAATCCGCAACCATTTGGTACATGAATCTCAAAATCAATAACATAAACTCCTTTCTGAAGTGAATAATTGCCTTTTATATCTCTCAACTCATCAGGTGTCTTGATATATTTAATATCAGTTGCAGGATTATTCTCTTCTGTTTCTTTTTCTTTCTTTTGCATTCCTTTCTTCTTAGCCAGCTTTGTTTTTAATTCATCTTTCCTTCCTTTTCTTTCATACTGCCGATTAATCTTATCAATCAGATCATAATCTATTCTTCTTTCTTTGCAAGTGTCCCCTATTATTTTTGTCTGCTGCATTTTCAAGTCTCGTAATAAATATCATTTGGCTTATTGCTTTTAAAAATGTTTTTTGATTCGTCAATTTCCAGATTTCCTTTGTAATCTCGTATTGCCCCCCCCTCATATGCTGAATTATTTTCAAATATATTTTTCTGATTTATCCTAACATTTCCTTTCAAATTATATATCGCTCCCCCACGATCAGTAGCAGAATTCTTTTTAAAATTATTCTTATCTTTAATTGTAATATCACCCTGACGATTATATATCGCTCCCCCCCAATTTGCTGAATTATTTTCAAATTTATTGTCTTTTTTGATTATGACATCTCCTTTATTATTATTTATTACTCCGCCCTCACCTGCTGAATTATGTTCAAATATATTTTTCTCGTCGATTCTAATTTTCCCTTGAACCTTATTATATATCACACCTCCATCGCTGTTGGCAGAATTATTTTTAAATTTATTGCTCTTGATTATTTTAACATCTCCATTTAAATTATATATCACACCTCCATATTTCGCAGAATTCTTTTCAAAATAAGAGTTATTGATTGTTATGCTTGGCTTTAGTCCCTCTTTTGATTTCAGAAGTATTGCTCCTCCGCATCGAACTCCATCTTCATCTTCTCTCCCTTTCCCATAACTAAACCCTGCATAATCAAGAATCGCTTCAGCCCCACCTTTAAGATAAAGATTCTTCCAACCTTGCGCTTTATTCTTTGCAGTAAGCAGCACTTCAAGCCCACTTTTACCTTTTGCTTCAAACCTGCCTTCGCATGTAATTCCTGCATTTTTTGTAAAATAAAATTCCACACCTGGCTCAAGAATTAACCCACAGCCATTTGGCACATAGATCTCAAAATCAATAACATAAGCTCCTTTCTGAAGTGAATAATTACCTTTTATATCTCTCAATTCATCAGGAGTTTTGATATATTTAATACCCTTAGCAGGATTCTGCTTTTCTTTTTCTTCCTTTTGCGTTCCTCTCTTCTTCGCCAGCCTTTCATTTAACTCTGCCTTTCTTCCTTCTCTTTCATACTGCTTATTAATCCTGTCAATAAGACCATAATCTATGCTTCTATCCTTTGCATCATCCCCTATTATGTTTGTGTCTTGCATTTTATTCTTATGAAATATCATCTGGTTTATTGCCTATGAAAGTATTTTTTGATTCGTCAATGTCTAATCTTCCTCCATAAGTTCCGATTGCTCCACCATCCTTTTTGGCGAAATTATTTTCAAATATATTGGCCTTTGCAATTGTCATTCTCCCCATTTGACTAAATATACCTCCACCTTCAGATTTTGCAGAATTTTTTTTAAATATATTATTCTCCTTGATTGTGATATTTCCAATGTCATTACATATTGCTCCACCACGCAAGGCAGAATTATTTTCAAACTCATTCTTCTTTCCAATTGTAATATATCCTTGAAGATTATATATTGCTCCCCCCACATCCTTAGAATAATTATTTTTAAACATGTTTTTTTCTCCGATTGCAACATTTCCTTTACAATTATATATTGCCCCACCATATGTGGTAGAATTATTTTCAAAATAGGAGTTATTGATTGTGATGCTTGGGTTTAGGGATTCTTTTCCTTCAATAAGCACTGCTCCACCACTAGTCGTGTAGTTTGGATTTTCTCTCCCTTTCCCATAACTAAACCCTGCATAATC
>JAGLGH010000154.1 GCA_023144115.1 Nanobdellota archaeon
CCACACCTGGCTCAAGAATTAATCCGCAACCATTTGGCACATAAATCTCAAAATCTATCACATACACGTCTTTCTCAAGTATATAATGACCCTTTATATCTCTCAATTCATCAGGAGTTTTGATATATTTAACATCAGCTACAGGCTTATGCACTACAGGTTTATTTTCCTCTTTTTCCTTTTCTTTCACTTCTTTTTCATTTTCCACTTTTTTCTTCTTAGCCAGCTTTCTCTTTAATTCATCCTTCCGTGCTTCAGTTTCATACTGCTTATTTATCCTGTCAATAAGACCATAATCTATACTTCTCTCTTTGTAAGTGTCCCCAATTATGTTTGTCTGCTTCATTTTCATTCTTCAGAGATATCATCTGGCATATTGTTTTTGAAAGTATTTCTTGATTCATCAATCTCCAGTTTTCCTTGATAATTTCGTATCGCTCCACCCCCCCATTTGGCATAATTTTTTTCAAATCTATTATCCTTTTCAATTGTAAGATCTCCATGCAGATTATATATCACTCCACCTTTATATTCAGCAGAATTTTTTTCAAATCTATTGTTCTCTTTGATTGTAATATTTCCTTGATAATTAGCCACTGCTCCACCACAATCTGCAGAATTATTTTTAAATATATTATTTTCTTTTATTTCAACATCACTCTGATAAATAAATATCGCACCTCCATAGTATGAAGAATTATTCTCAAAACAGGAGTTATTGATTATTATGCTTGGCTTTAGTTCGTCTTTTGATTCAAGAAGTAGTGCGCCACCACTTATATATCCCTCAATATCCTCTCTTCCTTTTCCGTAACTGAGTTTTGCATAATCAAGAACTGCTTCAGCCCCACCTTTAAGATAAATGTTTTTCCATCCATCTTCCTCATTCTTTGCAGTCAATAAGACTTCTAATCCATTAGTACCTCTTCCTTCAAACCTTCCTTCACATGTAATTCCTGCATCCTTTGTAAAATAAAATTCCACACCTGGCTCAAGAATTAACCCGCAACAATTTGGAACATTAATCTCAAAGTCAATTAAATAAATCCCTCTTTGTAAAGAGTAATTGCCTTTTATATCTCTCAATTCATCAGGAGTTTTAATATATTTAATATCTATTCTTTTTTCTTTGCAAGTATCCCCTATTATGTTTATTTGTTGCATTTTCAATCCTCACAGATATCATCTGGCTTGTTACCTTTGAAAATGTTTTTTGATTTATAAATTTTCAGTTTTCCTTCGTAATTCCGTATTGCTCCACCACTAAAACTGGCAGAATTATTCTCAAATTTATTGTCCTTGTTAATTGTAATCTCTCCTATATTATTAAATATTGCCCCTCCATTATATACTCCATAATTATTTTTAAATTCATTATCATTTTTAATTGTAATATTGCCTTGATTATTATATATTACTCCCCCATACATCTCAGCAGAATTATTTTCAAATCTATTATTCTTTCCTATTCTAATATCTCCTCTCATATTATATATTACTCCCCCATATCTTGCAGAATTATTTTCAAAATCAGAGTTATTGATAGTGATGCTTGGTTTTAGGATATTTCTTGCTTCAAGAACTATTGCCCCACCATTAATATCTTTGTCCTTATCTTCTCTCCCTTTCCCATAACTAAACCCTGCATAATCAAGAATCGCTTCAGCCCCACCTTTAAGATAAAGATTCTTCCAACCTTGCGCTTTATTCTTTGCAGTAAGCAGCACTTCAAGCCCGCTTTTACCTTTTGCTTCAAACCTGCCTTCGCATGTAATCCCTGCATCTTTTGTAAAATAGAACTCAACACCAGGCTTAAGAATTAACCCGCAGCCATTTGGCACATAAATCTCAAAATCAATCATATATATTCCTTTCTTAAGTGAATAATTGCCTTTTATATCTCTCAATTCATCAGGAGTTTTGATATATTTAATATTCGTGACAGGATTCTTCTCCTCTTTTTCTTTTTCTTCCTTTTGTGTTATTTTCTTCTTCTCCAACTTTTCCTTTAAATCTTCCTTTTTTTCATTTCTTTCAAACTGCTCGTTAATTCTATCAATAAGACCATAATCCATGCCTCTATCTTTGCAGGTGTCCCCAATCACATCCATCTTATTCATTTTAATTTGCTTCTATATTTGACATTAAAATTAATAGAATCCTTGACCCATTTAAGACCAATCTCCCTTGAGTCTCTAAAAGGGTTGATCTTGGGATAATTCTTTTTGGCTACTTTGTTTAATGCCGAATAATCCAGAACCTTGCCTTCATGCTCAAAAAAATACTTTATAGATTTTCCATTCATTGCCTCTGACAAACTAGTGAGGATATAATCCTCATTTTTTCTGAAATCCTCTTTAAGTTCGCTTACAACCTCAGACATCATCTTTTGATTGTGGTTGGAGTATTTACTTCTCAATATCATGGGATTTAATAGATTCTGATAAGTTCCAATCAATTCAAATGTCTTGAACATCAATTCAATTGTATCAACTTGTTTTTTAGGATATTTCAGCTTGGCAAGATAATACAATCCTGAGGCATATTTTGATAATGCTTCTAATGTTCTTCGTGAGGGTGACCTGATTAATGAGCACAATGCTTCTCCTGAAGCATTCTTAGAACAATCCTGGCAGTGTATCATGCCTTTTTCTTTTTCTTCATTAGCCTGGCAGTTTCTTAATCCGAATCGCAAATAATTCTTGACACCTATGGCTTCAATACCCAGATCAATGGATTGTTTTCCTATGTCCTTATTTGCATCGAGAATCTGCGCAGAGATATCTCTCACAGGAGCGTGTTTAATATTTGGGTTTGCCTCCCTTATAAGATCAAGAAACATTTCATCTTCTTGTGTCGGTCTGAACATTTTATAATCAAAATCAATCGCTATGCTAAATCTGTTATAAAGAGCTTCATCTGACTCAAAAGTCCCCTTATATTCTCCATTTCCAAGATTTACAGTTGCTATAGCAAGAGTATATTCATCCTTGCCTAACTCAATGCTTTTTCCATTATAATCCATCATTCCATCACCTATTGGCAAAAACTGGTTCTGTGCAGCAGGGGGGCATCTGTTTAATTCATCTACTATATATGACAAAGCATCAATATTCTCTGTCAATTCTCTTGCAGCTTTATCTATATTAAGCTGGGTGAATATCTCTGAATAGATGTCTAATTCAGGTCTGCCCCTTATCCAGAGTCCTTGACCGCCATCACCTTTATTCGCGTCGAAATAATAATTATGGAAATCATGCGCAAGCTGTGATTTGCCGCATCCTGCATCACCTATAAAAAGGACCTTGCCACCAGATAAGACCGCTGCAATTGCAAAATCTGTGACATTAAGCCCTGCATAGACCTCTTTTGTGTTAAGATATACTGCGCAGTTGTCTTTGATATAATCAGTTGATTTTCCTGCTAAGAAAGCGTCCCTGGCTTTTTCTCCAAGCAATAAATCCTTATATTTTAATTTTTTTTGAGCCATTTTTATCCTCTAATATTATAATTAATTTCCATTATAATTCCTCAAATCCCCTGAGAGATATTAGTTACTACTTGGACATAGATACTAACAAATCTAAGAAGCCTCCTCTATTTTTAAAGTTTTGTGTGCCACTCCTCCCCAGTAAAGACAGAAAAGAGCTAAATTTTAATAAAAAGATTATTGATCACCCTCAATCAAATATATTTATTTAAACATCCTTGACTTATCATCCACAGATTAACCAACACCCTTTTTCAGGGCAAAGTCAACTATTCCGTGTTGGAATAGTTTCTGTTGAAATGGTAAAAGAATAACCCAAAAAAAGCCTTTGCTCCTGCCTCTGCCTGAAATGATTTAAACCAATTAATTCTTCTTTTTATTTCTTTATTGACTCTTTCAACTGGTGAATTTTTCCCAATGCCACTATCGATGATATGTCTTTTTCTCTGTATGTTCCATTTCCAACCAACCTCTTTTCTGATTGCTACAGGATACTGCCACAATCCGTCAGTTATAATCTTCTCAGGTCTTATCCCATTACTGGCTTTCATCGCTTTCTTTAACACCGCTCTTGCATCTTTAAGCAACCTGTTTTTACTAATGTGCCAAGCAATTACTTGTTTTGATTCTTTACTAAAGGCAACCCATAACCAAAAACCCTTGCCTTTAATTTTAATATAGGTCTCATCAACATGCCATGTTTCTGTCGCCCTGGGTTTATCGTCGATTAGATTAAGATTCTCTGCTACCAATACCCACTGTCTTATACCTTCATGGCTGATATTAATATCAAAATATTTCTTCATCCTGTCTGATAATGTTCTTAAGGAGATTCCAACTGTTGCGTATAAATCAACAGCAAACGCAATTATGTTGCTAAAAAAATTTCTCTTTGGCAAATCACTTGTCCAGATAAATCGGAAGCCGCAACTTTTGCATTTATATAATTGTTTTCCTTGGCTATTTTTACCATCTTTGTAGAAATTTTCTGCTCCACACTTTTTGCACCAAGGCACAAGTGTGCCTGTTTTATACGCAAAGCTATATAAATCAGTTTGTATCATATTGTTTATCACCAATTTTTTTAGTCAGTTGTACGCTTTACTGCCAGTTTCTGATCTACAAGCTGGCGGTACAACTGCTAAAAACTCTAAAAAAGAACTAGAATTTTAATCTTCCTCACATAAGTTGACTTTGCCCTTTTTCAGTAACATATTTAAACCATTATCCATTTTATGCAGTATTATGACAATAAAAAAACAAAAAATCCTTATAACAAGCGCGCTCCCATATGTGAATAATGTGCCGCATCTGGGAAATATAATCGGCGCAGTGCTTTCAGCAGATGTATTTGCAAGATTCTGCAGAAGTATTGGTCATGAGACCATCTATATCTGCGGAACTGATGAGCATGGCACTGCAACAGAGACAAAAGCAATTGAAGAAGGCGTAACTCCTAAGGAGATTTGCAATAAATATTACAAGATACACAAAGATATCTATGACTGGTTCAATATAAGTTTTGATGAATTCGGCAGGACATCAACACCTGAACAGGTAGAGATAACTCAGGATATTTTCAGAAAGCTTCACAAGAAAGGTTACATATCTGAAGATGTAGTTGAACAGT
The DNA here is from genome assembly GCA_023144115.1 of Nanobdellota archaeon. Taxonomy (GTDB): domain Archaea; phylum Nanobdellota; class Nanobdellia; order Woesearchaeales; family JAGLGH01; genus JAGLGH01. The sequence goes on from JAGLGH010000154.1 coordinate 5,121, forward strand.
TTTACTGTGAGAAATGCAAAAAATTCCTTGCTGACAGGTTTGTCGAAGGAACCTGCCCTTATTGCGGATTTGAGGATGCTAGAGGTGACCAGTGTGATAAATGCAGCAGGATGCTTAACGCTATTGAGCTGAAAAATGCAAAATGCAAGATATGCAGTTCTACACCAGTCATTAAAAAAACAGAGCATCTTTTTATTGACCTTCCAAAATTAAAGCCCAAGCTTCTTAAATGGATAGATAAGCGTTCTGTTGAAGGCAATTGGTCCAATAACGCAAAGACAATGACCTATGCATGGATAAAAGAGGGTTTGAAAAAGCGGGCAATCTCACGCGATCTTAAATGGGGTGTCCAGATTCCTCTTGAGAAGTATAAAAACAAAGTATTCTATGTCTGGTTTGATGCGCCAATAGGTTATATTTCCATAACAAAGAGAGCATTTCCAGATACCTGGGAATCATGGTGGAAGAATGAT
>JAGLGH010000155.1 GCA_023144115.1 Nanobdellota archaeon
GTATTTCCAGCCTCACTTTTGGGCTCAGGCGATCCATATACCATGCTTTACAGGATAAGTTCAACTGAATATCTTAATTATGAAGAAGGGAAATTCTCTAAATCACGAGGCATAGGAGTATTTGGCACAGATGCAATTGAAACTGGCATACCCTCAGATGTGTTCAGGTATTATTTGCTTGTCAACAGGCCTGAGAGATCTGATTCATCATTCCACTGGAAAGATCTGCAGGATAAAACCAATAATGAGCTTGCTGCAAACATAGGCAATCTTGTCAATCGGGCAATCGTCTTCCTTAAAAAATTCTTTGATCAGAAGATTCCTCTGCCACAACTCACTGAAGCTGATAAGTCTTTTATTGAAATGATAAAAAAAGAAGAATCAAAAGTGACTGAATATCTGCAAGAGGTGGAGATTAAGGAAGCTTTAAAGCAGATAATGCACATCGCAAAATTAGGGAACCAGTATTTCCAGGAGAGTGAACCATGGAAAAAGATGAAACAAGACCCTGAGGCAGCAGGCACAGCCTTGTATGTACTTGCAAATCTTGTAAGCGACCTTGCTGTCATGCTTCAGCCTTATCTTCCTGATACCTCGGCAAAGATATTCAATCAGCTTAACATTGAGCCTCTTGCATGGGATGCTCTTGGAGCATTTCCAATAAAACAAGGTCACGGAATCGGCGAGCCAGAGATCTTATTTCAGATAATAGAAGATAATATTATAGATGAACTTCAAGCCAGATTCTCCGCAGCCAAAGAACCTGAAAAATTCCTGTTAAACCTCAAGGCAGCAAAGATAATCAAGGCAAAGGAGCATCCTGATGCAGACAAGCTTGTGATATTAAAAATTGATCTTGGAACAGAGCAAAGGCAGATTGTCGCAGGAATCAGGAAATTTTATTCACCAGATGAATTACCTGGCAGAAATATTGTTGTTGTCACAAACCTTAAGCCTGCAAAATTAAGAGGTCAGGAAAGCAATGGCATGCTTCTTGCAGCGTCAGATAAATCTGGGAAAAATTGTGTCCTTGTTGATGCTGCCGGATGCGAAGCAGGAGAAGAGCTTTCTGTTGAAGGCATGGGAAATAATAAAGAGAAGATTGATTTTAATCAATTCCTTAAAGTGAAATTCTCTGTCAGGAACAAGAAACTTTTAGCTGACGGAAAATTGCTTGACACAAAATCAGGCAAGATTGCAGTTGATGCTGAAAATGGCTGGTCTGTGAAATAAATGGGGAATAAATCATATTGTTTGGAATCATTCTCAGGGCAGAAAGATTTATAGCTGTCGCATATATTTCTCATTTTATAGTTCTATTATGATAAGAGGTGTATTGATAATGAAAAAAAGAGTAGTAATCACAGGTATGGGTGTTATAAGCCCTTGCGGAAATAATACTGAAACATTCTGGCAGAATATATCTAATGGCAGAAGCGGGATAAAAAAGGTAACTAAATTTGATGCATCTGATTTTGCATGTAAAATAGGGGGAGAAGTGAATAATCTTAATCCTGAGGAATATGGCATCAGCAAAAAAGAAGCAAAAAGGATAGATTTGTTTAGCCAGTATGCACTTGCTGCTGCAAGTCTGGCAATAAAGGATTCAGGACTTAAACTGAAGGATAATAATGAGGATATTGGAGTGATTATTGGCACAGGCGTAGGAGGTTTTAATACAATTGAAGAGCAGGAAAATATTTTATTTCAAAAGGGCGCTAAAAGAGTAAGTCCTTTTACAATTCCCAATCTTATGCCAAATGCTGCCTCTGGAGAGGTCAGCATAAAATATGGGATTATGGGGCCAAGCTTATCAATAAGCTCAGCATGCGCATCAGGCTTGCATTCTATAATCTATAGCGTGATGACAATCAAGTCAGGAATTGCAAAGATAATGGTCACAGGTGGTTCTGAGGCAGCTATTAGTCCCCTGCCTTATGCAGCTTTTTCTAAGATGGGTGCAATAACAGCTGAATATAATGAATCTCCTGAAAAAGCATCAAGACCTTTTGATGCAAAAAGAAGTGGTTTTGTTATGTCTGAAGGAGCAGGAATCATTGTTATAGAAAGTCTTGAAAACGCTGTCAAAAGAAATGCCGGAATATATGCTGAAATAATCGGATATGGTATGTCTTCTGATGCCTATCATATAACAGCTCCTGAAAAAGACGGAAAAGGCGCATCACTTGCTATCTCAAATGCTTTAAAATCTGCTGAGGTTGATGCTAAAGATATAGACTATATCAATGCGCATGGAACTTCTACACCACTAAATGATCTGATTGAAACAAGAGCAATAAAGAATGTGTTTAAGGATAACGCTTATAATGTTCCAATCAGTTCTTCTAAATCAATGCTTGGCCATACTCTTGGAGCAGCAGGGGGTATAGAGACTATTGTATGCGCTTTGGCAATAAAAGAGAGAATAGTGCCGCCTACAATCAATTATGAGAATCCTGATCCTGAATGCGACCTTGATTATGTGCCTAACATTGCAAGAAAATCAAATGTCAATATAGCAATGAACAACAATTTAGGTTTTGGTGGTCATAATGCCTGTCTTGTGCTGAAGAAGTATGAATAAAAAAGTTTCTTCATGAGACTTTTTTACTTATTCACCAGGTATATTCTCCTACCGCATTGTCGCAGACTTTGCAATGGTATCGAATCCCATCCATAGAATTTTTTGTGAAATTCTTTTCAAATGGCTCCCCTTTTACAATCCCGCAATTATGGCATTCATATGCTTCGCTTCCTTTTTTTGCAGGAGATTCATCAGCGCATTTTGAGCAATTGAATATATGCAGCCCATCTTTTGAAGAATATTTTTGAGAATTTCTTATCAATATTTTATTAAATTCTGGCTTATCATGATATGGGCATACCAAATCATCAATAGATTCTACTATGTGGCCATCTTGTATGCCAAGCTCCATCTTCTTCGCTTCGATATCTCGCTTGATGCCACCTATCTTATTCCTCATTTCTATTACATCAGGATTACTTTCATACATTTTATTGTTTTAGTTTTATATGCGCCTTTTCAGCAATCTCTTTGACTTTCGTAATACCCTTTCGTACATGATGGCTGGTATAGCCAAGGACTGCATTAATGTCTGCAACCCTGTTCCCATATTTTTCAAGAAAAGCCATCTTCTCAAGTAAATGCTTTGAAGGTGTCTTTGGTTTTTCTGCTGCATATCCAATTGCTATCATTACCATTGGTCTTGCTTCAGCAGGTATGCCGCATGCTTTTGACAGCAGTTCTTCATCAAATGCTCCAATCCAGCAACTGCCAAGATCCTGGGTTGTGGCTGCAAGAATCATATTTTGCGCAGCAGCTGCGCAGTTCTGGATATTATAAAGTTTTTCAGCTCTCTCCCCATAGAATTTCTTGCCTTTAACAGATTGTCCACATACCACAATTATGATTGGCGCTGCAGCAACCCACATCTGCCTTGCGCATGCTTCTGCAACTGCCTGCTTGTTTGCAGGATCCCTGACTATGATAAATCCCCAGTTCTGCAGGTTGCCTGCTGATGGCGCTAATCTGCCAGCATCAAGGATATTGCCCAGCTTTTCCATCTCAACAGGAATATCAAGAAACCTTCTTACTGATCTTCGTTTTTGTATGCATTCTAAAGTATCCATAAGGTTACTTTTGTTTAGGTTATATTTAAACCTTTTTACAAAAAGTAAGTAACAAGTCTGCTATTCAAGGAGCACCAG
>JAGLGH010000156.1 GCA_023144115.1 Nanobdellota archaeon
GTTGTACTTCCGCTTCTTCTTCCAGTTGAGTCTCTTCTTCTGGTTGCACTTCCGCTTCTTCTTGCACTTCTGCTTCTTCTTCCCTTGTCACTTCTGCTTCTCCAGTTATCTCTTCGACAGCTTCTTCCTGTTCAACTGCTGCTTCTACTGGCATCTCCTGATGTTCATGTCCTTCTATATCTTCCTTCTTTTCTTCAATCTCTTGAATATCATCCTTAAGCTCTTTTTCCCACTTTTGCACTTGTTCTGCTGCTTCAGGGTTAGGATTTTCTTTCAGATCTTCTACCTGTTCTTTAATTTCAGTTGCTTCTTCTTTTTTAAGCTCAATCTCTTCTTCAAGCGCTTTAGTGTTTTCATCTTTTATGCCTAGAATATCCTTTGCTCTTTCAACTGCATGCATCATGCTTGCCGCAAGTCCACTGTTTTTTAGCGTCTCTGCAAGTTCTTTTACCTTTATTGTTTCTTCGGGAGTCATTTTTACACCTCATCTATATTATCATTATTCTGTTGTTGTAAGATTTTCCAAATCAATATGATATAACCTTTTGCCCTGCCTTTTCAGTTCTGATCTTAGTGCCTTGCCAATGAAAATAACCTGGTCGCCGGTTTCGATCTCATTAATTACTTCACATTCCATATGCCCGATTGCTTCTGAAATAAGGGGGCAGTCAATAGTGGCAGCCTCTGTTTTTGATAATCCTGCCTCTTTGAACTTATCAATATGCTCGCCAGAAAGCTTGCTGCACTTAATTGTCTCATCCTTAAGATGATATGGCATGAAATTTAAGGCAAATACACTGCTGTTCTTTATAAGCTTGGATGAATAGCCTTGCTTAGCGATTGATATGGCATACAATGCCGGATTCTGCGAAGTCTGCATACAGGATGCTGTTGCCATTATATTATCTCTTGTCCTCTTGTTAGTTGAGAACCTGTCCTCAATAAATGCCCTTGTTGTAACAAGCACAGCCTGGCTTGGCCCTGTAAGCTCTGACATACTTTTCTTTTAATTGCACTCCTATTTATAGTTTACTGATTGTTCATAAATTATGAAATACTATCCTTCATAGGTCATGACTTACAGCAAATACATCACCAAATTTAAATTGGCAAATTTTTGTTATCTGTGAGTTATTTCCTAGATGCAAACACAATAAAATCCTTCTCCTCTTCAACAGCCTCTTTTACATCAAATATACTCTCAATCAATCCTTTTATCATCTCTGCTTTATCAGACTTCTTTAAAAAGCTAAGAACAAAGCATCCTCTGCCGACCCTATTTATCTCCTGTAAACCCTTTTCTATATCATCAAAATTCTGGATTGCAGTTACACTCACTACAATATCAAAACTTTTGTCAGGGAATGGAATATTCTCTGCAGAAGCTGTAATAAATCTTGATTTCTTGCCTTTGTTTAGGTTCTGCCTGATAAGACCTTCTGAAGGATCTATCCCTGTTGCATCACAATTCCATAAGTCAGTAGATATCCCTGTGCCGCATCCTATATCAAGGAGCTTTATATCAGATGTTATCTCTATGCCATGCTCTTCCAGCTTCTCTCTTATCAGTTTAAGCTTTTTTAGCTGTTCTTCGCTATAAAGCTCATTATAGCCTTCTGCAATATCATCATAATATCCCATATTTGTATGGATTATGTCAATATTTATAAATCCTAATGATTTTGTAATTAGATATGACTGAAGAAATAAAAAAACAGTTGATTGAATTTACTGGTTGCAGCAATATAAAGATTGTAAAAAATGGAAACAAGGCCATATTATATGCATTAAGGATAGCCAAGAGGCTGGGCAAGATAAATATCTTTATCCAGGATCAGGGAGGCTGGATAACCTATTATCAGTATCCTAAGCGGCTTAATCTTGAAATAATCAAGCTGAAAACCAATTTCGGCCTTATTGATAAGCATGAACTTGCATCCAAACTTGACGATAAAAGTGTTCTTCTTATCAACTCAATGCCTGGATATCTGGCTTTGGAAAACATGAGTGATATTGCAGCTATATGCAGGGAAAATAAAAGCATGATAATAAATGATATATCTGGATCAATTGGCACAGATAATGCTAAATTTGGCGATATAGTTGTCTGCTCATTTGGTAAGGATAAGCCAATAAACTATGGGGATGGAGGCTTTATTGGAGTAAAGGACAGTGATTATTTTGATATCATTGAAATGCAGGAGATTAGCGCAGGCGCAGGATTGGCTGACAGGATAAAAACCCTTAATAACAGGCTGGCAGAGATTAGCGCGATAAGAGAGCAGCTCCTTGCAGACCTTATCAGTCTTGGCTTCCAGGAGAAACTTATCCATCCATCCAGGCATGGCATAAACATAGCAGTAAGATTTGCTGATGAAACAGAAAAGGAAAGAGTTATAAATTATTGCAATAAAAATAATGTTGAGTATACAATCTGCCCAAGGTATATTAGGGTAGAGTGCGATGCAGTCAGCATTGAGATCAAGCGATTGCTTGCAGAAGATAAATACAAAACATTTCAATTAACAAAAAAAGGTGATATATAATGGCTTATAAGAAACCAGAATCAATGGATGAATGTGTATATTTCAGTAATAGGGATGTTGGAGCAGGCAGTGCTATGGTCTGGGTATTTAAGCAGGAATGCCCTAAGTGTCATAAAGCGCTTATGGGAAAGCCTGTTGATGCAAAAACAGGCAGGGCAAAGATAAGGGCCAAGGAATACGTCTGCCCTGGATGCAGCTATAGTGTCGAAAAGGAAGAATATGAAGAAGGGCTTACAGCATATTGTGAATATACATGTCCAGAATGCAAAGAGCATGGCGAAGCTGAAACTCCTTATAAAAGAAAAAGCATTGATGGTGTGAAAACCTTAAGATTCAATTGCCAGAGCTGCAGTGCAAACATTGACATCACAAAGAAGATGAAAGAGAAGAAGAAAAAGAAATAAGGTCATAATCTATTCTTCTTTCTTTGTAAGTGTCCTCTATTATGTTTGTCTGCTGCATTCTCATTCCTTATAAGATGTCACTTGGTTTGTTATTTTTAAAAATATTTTTTGATTTGTTAATATTCAATTTTCCTTTATAATTTCGTATTGCTCCAGCTAAACATGCAGAATTATCTTCAAATATATTCTTCTCTTTTATTCTTACATCTCCTCGATGATTATATATTGCTCCACCACTATATATCGCTGAATTATCTTCAAATATATTCTTCTCTTTTATTGTAATATCCCCTTGATTATTATATATCGCTCCCCCCTCATTTGCAGAATTATCTTCAAATCTATTATTCTCTTTTATTGTAATATCCCCTTGATTATTATATATCGCTCCACCATCAAGTTCAGCATAATTATTATCAAATATATTCTCTCCTTTTATTCTAACATCTCCTTTTAAATTATGTATTGCTCCACCAAAAGTAGCAGAATTCTTTTCAAAATAAGAATT
>JAGLGH010000157.1 GCA_023144115.1 Nanobdellota archaeon
TGTACATTAAAGCAAAAAATGAGCTATTTATTTTAGGATCATTAATTAATCCAAATATTTCAGCCTCTGTTTCAATTAGTTCAATTCTTAATAAATAATCTTTAAAATTTTCAGCTTCCTCCTTTGAAATAGTCTCTGGAATTGAATAAATTACAACATCTTCTTTAATTAATGGTAATAATTTACTTTCTCTATCAGAAATAACCATTGAAACAAGTCTTCCACGTGATGATAAATAATCAAACAATTTCAGATATTCATGATAAAGAGAAGAAGCATGGTCGCAAATTATTAGAGTTCTTGGTCTTGGCAAGGGTACATATTTATCAGATCTTTGATATTTTCCTTCAATATGTAAGATGAAACTATCTACTTGCTTAAAATCTATATTTGGGCCTTGTGGCTGCATAAAAATTACCGGTAGCCCTGATGTATACCAGTCAAATGCTAAACGGTTCAAAATGATGGTATTTCCACATCCCGCAGGTCCAGTTAATATTGTTTTATCATTGGATTCCGGTTTTGAATCTTTCATCAATCTGAATATGTGCCTTTTTAATCCATCTGTTACATTACTACCAAATTCTTTACATTTTATTGGTTTTTTAGTTCCATCAAATGAATAAACATCTCTAATAAAATCCCATTGTTTTGAATATGGATAAAAAGACGAATCGTCTCTATTAAAAAAATTTTTTACATTTTTCGTATTAGATTCAAACGATGATGAATGAAGAAAACTGAAATGTTCTTTAGATGGACGTTCTAATGAACTTGGGATATCTATAGGAACCCCATGAATGTGAACCGTCTTTTGAGCGTAAACTGGTTCGTATTTTTTATCCTTGAATTCATTATAAGCTGATGAAACAAAATCTTCAAATGTCCCCTCAATGTGATTAATTTGATTTTTAGCAAATAACCTTTGTATTTTAGTAGAAGGTTTGTTCGGTGAAATTGCATATGACGGCCTAATAATATCAGGACCCACTACTTGCTGCAATTCATCCATAAGATCAAACACTAAGTTATCTTCAAAAGAATAACCCACAAATATGACTGGGCCTTTTCTAATGCAATCACTCATAATTTTGTAATATGAATTTCTTCTTAAGAATGATGTATTATAATCCGTTCTAGATAGTATAGGATATCCATCTTCACCATAAAGAGTGTCAATCGAACCGAATATTTTTATATAATATAATATATCATGGCGTTCCAATTCAATTTCAGGTTCTTGTTCTTTTATAGATCGAATTATTCGGCCTTTAGTCTTATCTTGGGGTATTCCTTCCAAAACGGTATCGTAATTAGTCGTAAAAATACATTTCCATGGAAGAGAAATTAACTTAATATGATTTTCATTATGGAATAATCCATCAAGTTGCTTTTTAATAAATTCTTCAAGCTCGGGACGAGAATGATTTTCTGATTCTATTATATCTTTACATACATCAAAAAAGTTTTTATCATTTGAAAAGATAACATCTGAAAATTGGTTTATTACTTTATCCAATAGGCTTTTTCCTGTAGGACCACCAATACCAATAGAACTTCCTGCTCCAAGAAACAATGTGGTTTGGTTTGACTTGAGAATCTCTAAAACTTTTTGCATTGACATTATTTAATCACTATACCCCAGACATAAGTCCAAGACCTGTAAATATCACTCATACTTCCTGATTTTCTGTTTTGTCCGTCAATCCACTCTTAAACATAATACCACCT
>JAGLGH010000158.1 GCA_023144115.1 Nanobdellota archaeon
CCTAAATTTTCAAAGCCAAGTTCAGAATCTATTTTTTTCTCATACAATAGGTCATAAATTCTATGTTCATCTACTTTTTCAGTCAGGCTAGTTACTGATGATTTCAATACATCAATATCTCCCTTTTGACCGTCTTCAGTTTCATAAGTAACAACAAATGGAGAACCTTGACTATAATTGTTAGTTTTGATTCCTGCTTTTATGATCCCTTTGATCTTTTCGTGGGATATTCCTAGATTAACTTTAACATCTCCTGCAGTTACCAGAGCAGTTGTAAAAACATTTTGATGAGCTTTAATAGCATTCTTTGTGAATCTTAATTCAAGATCATATTGACCAAGATCCATAAATGTTTGTCCACCAGTAACTAACCAATCTTTATAATTAACCAGGGGTTTGACCCCAAGAATACGAGCTTGCCTAACATCATTACTAAATTTTACCCCTGCTAGTTCCAATCCTTGCATTATATATTCCATTAAATCAGGGAATAATTGAGCTTGTTCACCAGAAATATCTAACCCTTTTTCACACAGATATTCCACAGCGCCTCCTGATAAGATCTTTGATACTTTTTCTCTATCCACAGATTCAGGATGTTTTACGCATAAATCCCCTAATATACCTTGCATTTCAGAATCTATAGAATTCCAATCTCTAACATCAGAACCATAAGATGAAGCATTAATGACTTCCTGAGTTGTAAAATCATCTCCTAATGCTGCACGATATGCATCAAAAACTTTTTCAGCTATATCCTCAAGCATTCTACCTTCAGCTAGTCTTTGATCATGAAGCATAATTCTGGTATTATTAAAAAGTTTAGCAAGTTCATCTGTCATTTTTTGACTCCAGCCATTTTTTAGGCTATACTTTATTTGTAAATGATATTTATCTTAATAATGAGGATGATTATTTAAATCTTAGGTAGATATACTACTATTCAGTAAATCTCCTCTCTGCTAAAAATCCAGTATAAAACTCAAAATTTAAATATAAAACAAAACGTATTCCTTATCCAGCCTCTTATGCTCAATTTTTTCGCCTTTAATATCTTTAAATAGTAAGATGTAAAATTCAGTTGTTTCATCAAACATCGGAATCTTTATTATTTCTTCATTAGATTTATGCTTTGTGGCCTTGCTGTTATGATACTTTTTAGCAAAAGCATCATCCTGGCGGCAAAGCGCAGTGACAAGTACTGAACCTTTTTCTGTCTTGTAGTCAAACATCTTTTGCACAAGCTTGGTTTTATCGTCAATACTCTCATAGCTGGAGATTATGTCTGCGCAAGATACAAGATCATATTTCTTATTGCTGATTTTTGTTCTTAGCTCGAATTTATTATCAAGATACACATTTACTTGCCTAGGCCTCAATACGCCCTGGCTGACTGCATCATCTATTCTTGCTTTAGCATTCCTGCATGCATCTGGAGAAATATCAACTGCATCAACATTGCAGTCAATAACCTTTGCTATCTGCAATGCCAAGTAACCAGATCCGCAGCCAATATCAATGACAGAATAGATTGGTCTTGAATCATTTTTCTCCCATAAATATTGGATAATCTTTTTTACCCTTTTGTATTTAAGATTATTTTCTTCTATTTTTGGTTCCATGAATAAACTAAAACACTCTGTTATTTATAAATATATGTCCAATATGCAGCAAGATTTATAAATATCTTCTTACTAACAGTCAATTATGTCATCTGTAAGAAAAATGGGCGCATAAATCATTATTCTTTCTAGTCTTATCTATCATTAATCCATATTATTTGTTATTAATTTTTATCTATAAATAATCAGAATCAACTTAAAAAATAACCAAAGGTGATAATCATGTCTTATGTCAAAGATTTTAAATGGAAAAAAGGAATAAAAGTCCATGAGATGATGGACGCATTCAGCAATGTCGGCTTTCAAAGCATAGAGCTGGCAAAAGCAAGAGATACAATAGTGAAGATGAAAAAAGCAGATGCAAAAATATTTCTTACATTCACGTCAAATATGGTGACTTCAGGTCTTAGGGGTTTTTTTGCACAGCTTATAAAGTTAGGCATGGCAGATATGATAGTGACAACTGTTGGTGGTCTTGAAGAGGATATCATGAAATCAATAGGAGAGAAATTTGTGATAGGAGATTTTCATTCTGATGACATTGCTTTATATGAAAAAGGAGTAAACAGGGTTGGCAATCTTTTTGTGACAAATGAGAGTTATTGCAGATTTGAGGATATGATTGCTCCAATGCTTGACAAGCTTTACCAAAAAAAAGCAAGATGGCCTGTATCAGAATTACTCAGGGAAATAGGGCTTATGCTTGATGATGAAAGCTCACTGCTTTATCAGGCAGCAAAAAAGAATGTGCCTATATTCTGCCCTGCAATCACAGATGGGTCATTTGGATTCCATCTTTTCATGTTTCAGCAGAAACACAAGGATTTTGTAATTGATGTTGTAAAGGACTTTGAGAATATACTGCTAAGCACAAGCCATGATGATATAAAAGGTCTTATATCACTAGGTGGAAGCATATCCAAGCATCATGCAATACTTGCCTCCCTTCTTAATGGCGGACTGGACTATGCTGTATATATGACCACTGCAAGATCTACTTCAGGAAGCATGAGCGGAGCAACAACACAGGAAGCAAAAAGCTGGGGAAAGATCAAAGATGATTCAGATGCAGTTACAGTAATTGGTGATGTCTCAATAACCTTCCCTCTTGCTATGATTGGAGCTCTTGAACAGCTTTCAGATGAAGGGCTAATATGAAACATATCATTAATCATATAATGACTGAGCACAAGCATCTTCAAAACTTTAAATCTGTTTTTAGAAGGCTCTGCGTCCCCGTAGGGGGCTTCCCCCCGCGACGAGCA
>JAGLGH010000159.1 GCA_023144115.1 Nanobdellota archaeon
AGTTTTGACTGATGATGCTGGTGCTCCTTGAATCGCAAACTTTCTACTTACCTTAAATTTGTTAAGGAGTCGCGGTTTTCCAAAGAATTTTAAAATTATCTGCATAATTTTCTGCAATATCTTTATTTTCAATTACGATTGCCAAAGGAGAATCCAAATTCCAGACTGTTAAAATAACTTTATTGCCGTAGATTATTGTGCCTGTAAGTGATGTATGTTCTACTGACAAAAATCTTATCTCTGCTAAATCTAATGACGGTCCTTTTTTAATTCTTTCTTTACTTTCTTTTGTTTTATTGTATATTATCTTAATATTGATCTTTTGTTTTATTCTTTGTTTGTGCCAATGTTCTAAATAATATGGTAATAATTTGTAACCAACTCCTGATGAACCATAAATTAAAATCTCTTTAGGATTATCTCTGAGTATATGAGAAAAAACAGATTTCATCCCCTCTTTTCCCTCATGTATTTCCACATTTGATTTTTTCCCTCCTATGTTTTGCAGCTTAGCCAGTTCGGGGATTATATTTTTAAGATCCTCTTCTTCTCTTTTCTTTTTCTCCTGAAAACTATCTAAGATTTTATCTGGAGATACTGCTTGAAAATATTTTTTTCCAGCCTTGATAGTGTATGAAATAAAACCCTTATCTAATAAGATATCAAGATAATCATAAATTGATGAACGAAGGATATTAGTCTTCTTTGAAATATGATTAGCCAAACTTGAACCTTCTTTAAGCAAAGCTACATAGACTTTAGCTTCTTTTTCCTTAAGTCCTATTTTTTCTAATTGTGCCATGTCCATAAAATCAATAATTGTTTTGTAGTATATAAATGTTGTGGAAAAATCCACAGCATATAGTTAAATATAGATTATACATTCACTACTGTATGATTGCTACAAACGCAAAGCTCACAAACAGAAAAAATTTACCTTTTGTAATGTATGGATTAGACCATACTATAAAAGATTATAAAGATGCAATTAGCAGAAGAAGACTGCTTGAAGCAGAGTTTAGCTCATCTCCTGTATGTAATCTGGATTGTCCTTTTTGTTATACTAATGTCCACGAAAGAAAGGATTATGAATTCGCTTCATTGAATAAGATTGACTTTTTTTTAGAGCAAGTTTCTTCTCTTGGAGCAAAAACAGTCCGAGTTGTCGGGTTAGGAGAGCCTTTCTTAGATAAAAGAATCTATGATGGCTGCAGGTTTCCATTTATTGAATTAGCTAAAAAACATGGGCTAATTACTCAAGTTTATACAAATGGAACACTAATTGACAAAAATCTTGCAAAAAAATTATCTGAAGAGAATGTTTCATTGGTATTAAAGATGTATAGTTTTTCTCCAAGTATTTTTGAAAAAATGACAGGATATAAGGGATGTTATACAAAAGAAAAACAAGTTGAAATCTCTCCAGGCAAATATATCCCAATTGGACTTCAGGAAGCAATATCTGCAGGACTTAATGAAAATTGTCCTACAAAGTTAGGAATTAATACAGTTATAACTAAAGATAATGTTGAGGAGGTATTTTCAATTTATCAGTTTGCAAGGGAAAGAGATATTGCCATAAGATTTAGCGGAGTTTTATTTGGACAAAAAACATTTGATGATGAACATGTAGTGAGTGATGAGAAGAGAGATCAAATCTTTGGACAGATTGCTGATTATGAGAAAAAAAGAAGCGGCATTTCTTTTAAACCCTATGGTCCTATGTTACATGGAGGATGCAAGAGATTAGGATTTAATATTATATTTGATGGTCTTGGATTCAGGGCATGTTGCGGGGCAAAAAAACAACTTCTGGATAAGGATGGAAATTTGATTACATTAGAAAATTCTACTGTTGAAAGTATTGTAAAAACACATCCAGTATTTGAAGCTTATAGAAATGCCAGAAATAATGGTGAAAAACTAAATTGTGTGATGGTGAAAAAAAATGATAAATAAAAATATTAATAAAAAATTAGTCTTAGTAGAACCAGCAGAGATTACTGTTGGTGTTGAAGGAGCAAAGAGATCGCAAGAACCAGCAGGATTATGCGTGATTGGAGGCTATACTAAATCAAAAGGGATTGATACTGAAATAGTATGTCCTACTTCTGATAATCCAACTGTATCTGCAGAAAGGATTCTTGAACACAATCCTTCATATGTTGGTTTGGGAACTTTCTTATACAGTCTGCCAAGAGCACTTGAATTAGCAAAAGAAATCAAGATGCAGGATAAGAGCATTAAAACAATAATTGGTGGAAATGGAGTAAATGTTGATGCTAAGACAGTCTCTATGGATCCAAATGTGGATTTTGTGGTAAAAGGAGAAGGAGTTTATCCAGTATATGATTTAATCTCTGGTGTGGCATATAAAAGAGGGGTAATCTATCAAAAAGGAAGATTAATAGCTGATACACCTCTGAGAACTGATTTGGATGATTTATCATTATCATTAAGAAACCCAGAAATGATGAAAGGAAGAGTTAGAGGAGATCTAACAAATCCTTCTCAATTTGATCAAAACTATGCTACAATATTTACCACAACAGGATGCGCTAATCGTTGTAAATTTTGTCAGACACAAGAAATGTTTCCAGGATCTG
>JAGLGH010000016.1 GCA_023144115.1 Nanobdellota archaeon
AAGGCCATGAAAAGAGGAATGCCCCAGCTTGGAACACTTGGAAGCGGAAATCATTTTCTGGAAATACAGAAAGTAGAAAAAATCTATGACCAGGAGATAGCTAAAGCATTTGGTATAACAGGAGAAGGACAAGTGACTGTGGCAATCCACTGCGGTTCAAGAGGAATTGGTCATCAGATAGCATCAGATTATATAAGAGAAATGGAAAGCAAATACGGCCATGCGAACCTCCCAGATAGGGAATTAATCAATGCTCCGATAAATTCAGAGCTTGGGCAAAGATATTACCAAGCCATGTGCGCAGCAGTCAATTTTGCGTTTGCTAACAGGCATATGATAATGCACTGGACAAGGGATGTATTTGAAAAGGTAATGGGGTCAAGCGAAGGCATGGACCTTGTGTATGATGTCTGCCATAATATCGCAAAGTTTGAGAAGCACAAGATTGATGATGAGTGGAAACAAGTTTGCATACACAGGAAAGGAGCTACTAGAAGCTTTGGCCCTGGAAGGGAAGAGATACCTGAAAAATACCGATCAGTTGGCCAGCCAGTAATAATTCCTGGCAGCATGGGCACTGCTTCTTATCTTATGGTTGGAACTACAAAAGCTGAAGAGATAAGCTTTGGATCTACTGCGCATGGAGCAGGAAGGCTTGCTTCAAGGCATGAGGCTTTAAAGAAGTACAGAGGAGACCAGATCCGCGAGCAGTTGAGAGCGCAGAATATACTAATCAAAGCAAGTTCAATGCGAGGAATTGCAGAAGAAGCTCCCCAGGTATACAAGGATATTGATGAGGTTGTCAGAGTAAGCGATAAGCTTGAGATTGGAAAACCTGTAGCCAGACTTGTGCCGCTTGGCGTAATGAAAGGATAGGTTATTCAAAAAAGCAAATGCAATTCTTGTTTAAATCTTTAAGGAAAAACTTATATAGTCTTTTTTCTTATTTGGTCAGAGATGAGAAAATCCTATATGATATCTATACCTGATGCAGGAAGCCAAAAAAATAGATATAATTATCCTAGATTAAATCATCTATTCTTGTTTATCATCATCATCATATTTGCTGAGTTTATTGTCATGATCCTAATTTCTAAGTTGAATCTGCCGATTGTTTTCGAAGCGTTTGTGGATTCATGCATCCTTGGGGCCATGCTTATTCCTATATTCTACCAATATCTCAAAAAGCGAGATCTGGCAGAGCTAAAGTTTAAGGAATCCCGTAACCAGATGGAAAGGATATTTGAGGGTACGGGTGATGCAATGAGGATTATTGACAAAAATTTCAAGATAATCAAGGCAAACAAAGAGATGAGCAATATGGCCCATGTGAAGAAGGAAAAGCAAATTGGGATGAAATGCTATAGTCACCTTGGCTCAAAACATTGCAGAACTAAAAACTGCTCATTAAAAAAGATTATGGCTGGCACACCATTAATAAGAGAAGATATTCTAAGAAAGCGGCATGATGGCACAAAATTCTGGGCTGAATATGTAGCGTCTCCTCTCAATGATGTATCAGGAAATAGGATAGGCATAATTGAGTCATTTAGAGATATCAGCGAGCGTAAAGCAATAGGAAAAAAACTGCAAGAACAGCTTGCAGAACTTGAGAAATGGGAACAGATTACTGTAGGCAGAGAATTGAAAATGGTTGAGCTCAAAAAAAAGTTAAAAGATAGTGGCTCAAAAAGATAGATCACAGATGACTATAACTCAAATTAATTTTTCATAGCTCGATAATTTTCCCAAACTTTCCGACATTGATGACTTTTGTATTTCCTACCATCTCTTCAATGCCTTCTGCTTCATGGACATGAGAGCATAGCATGATGTCTGGCTGGAAATTGTCAATGGCTTTCCTGATTCCTTTACTTCCTGGAAAGATGTTTGTGAACTTTTCCATCTTTGTGCCAGTTGGGTGGACATGAGTCACCATAATCTTCTTGTTAAGATACCTGATTTTTTCAAACCCTTTATTGAGTGTCTCAAAGATTTCATCTTCATCAAGCTGAAACATGCCTATGTTAGCGCCGCCGCATCCGAAAAGTCCAATATCATTGTATTTGACTGAATAACCATGAATGTTTTTCATTCCATAGAGTTCTGCCATAAAATCAGCAGTAGCAAAAGTCTCATGATTGCCAGGTACAAGAAGGACCTTTTGTTCTCTTTTGGCAAAATGTCCAAGAATATTATCTGTTGATTGTTCAAAAAATGTGAGGTCGCCGCATAATATAACTAAATCTACTTGCTCATCTTCTGCTTTCTTTGCAAGCTTCTCTGCAAGTCCTGTATCCCCATGTATATCGCCAGCTGCTAGAATTTTCATCTTAATCAAAATTACCTTTCTTTGATCTTGATTTCTTTTTGAGAGAAATCAATTATTTTTGACGGCTTGCCATTCAATTCTCCATCACATAGGGCAAAATTTATATGAGCTTTAATATGCGGATGCATATCTTCCAATGATGTCATAAAAGTGTGTCCGGATATATTGGCGGATGTTGTTATTAAAGGTATATTTAATCTTGAAACTACATCACTGCACCAGTGATCAGGAATTCTTACTCCTATGGTATTAATATCTGGAATTACATGTTTAGATATTGCTTTATGGTTAATTAGTTTGAGTATAAATGTATAAGGTCCAGGAAGTTTTTCTTCAATCCAGCTTTTTGCTGTTTCTCCAACTTCACAATTTTCATAAATCCATTCTTTACTTGGAACGATGACTGAAAATGGCATCTTTTGTCTGCCTTTGATTTCTCTTATCTTTTGGATTGATTTATCATCCATTGCATTGCAGCCTATTCCATATATCGTATCAGTAGGATATACAAATATAGCTCCTTTGCCAATGTCATACGCTAGTTTTTCTGGGTTTAATCTTGTTTCCTCTTGATTATAGACTTTCATATGCTCTTAGAATTAATGCTAATATAAAAATCTTTCTACAAAAGGTTTAAAAAAGAAATCTTTTGTTGCGTATTGGTATAATAGGGGTTAAAAGCAGGTTTGAGAATGGAGTTCTGGAAGGTTATATAATTAAGAAAGAATATAATATGTATAAAAAGTTTCTTCTGGAAACTTTTTTACATATTTTGCAGGTTTTTTCTCCTTATTCTCTGTGACCATATTAGATTGTCAATAATTTCAATTTTTTGTCGATAATCCTGCCATTCCATGAATTCCTTTTTTTTAAATAATCCTAACATTTGTACCACCTCTTAAATCCATCTGTCGCTGAACTGTAAATCCAGGCTTTCGTTTTTTATTGTTTTTTTTGTAAGGTTCTCTATTTGCTTGTAAAAAAGCTGTTGTATTGTTGTTTGGCTTGTGTCCATTGTGTTTCACCTCGAATTCTAAAATAAAAGACTTTGCCGCCAGTCTTTGATTGGCGGTAAAGTTTTTTATTGTTGGACAGGATATGATTAACCAGAGGGATGGTCCTGTCCGAAACATCAGGTTTTCGCTAGCCTGATGTGAATTCTTATATAACTATGAAGAATGCTTTCATTTAAATACCTCACAGCCAAGGGTGGCAAGTGGCAAGTGGGAATTAAGTTGAATAATTAAAAGAAAGATATTTAAAGAATATGAATTTTAATTTAATAAAATGGCTAGAACTAAATGCGAAAATTGTGGAGCAGATATTGATGCTGGATGGAATTTTTGCCCCAGCTGTGGCGAAGAGCAGGAAAAAGAAGCAGAAGAAAGAAGAGGATTATTTCCTGGATTTGGCAGCTATATGCCTTTCTTTGATATGTTTGATTCTGTATCAGGCACATTCAGGGATTTTGATGAAGTCAGAATGCCTAGAACTTGGTCTGAGGGGCCTGAATCTGAAGAGGGCGCATCAGAAGAGGTTGAAATTTGGCCTAAAATAAAGTTCAGCGGGATTGATATCAATATAACAAATATCAATGGCAAACCTAATGTCAGGGTAAAGACATTTGGGGATTTTAAGCAATATGAATCAGAGATCTGGGACAAACTGGGAATAAAAAAGCCTCCTGAAAAAGAAAAGATAGTTGGGGTAGAAGAAAAGAATGCGCAAGAAATTCAAAAAGAGGAGCATATTGAGCCAGTTTCTGGAAAGCCTGTGAAATATGAGGAAGTAAAGGGGACAAATATCAGAAGGCTGGAAAATTCTATAATATATGAGTTTGATATGCCTGGAATTACTGACCCAAAGAATGTGAGGATAAACAAACTTGAGAGTTCTTATGAAATCAAGGCATTTGGAGAAGATAAAGCTTATTTCAAGCTGCTGCCAATTGCACTGGATTTACTTAACTATAAGGTAGAGGATGAAAAGCTTGTGATTAAGTTTGCTGTTGGTGAGATTGAGTAGATGTGCTGCTATAAAAAATTGAGCAGGGGAATCTGTTAAACTAATTTCTTCCGATTCTTTCGGAAATCCTCGTGGATAAACTTATAAACAAAGTAGGAAAGCTAACCTTTAATGAAAGAAAGTGAAACACTTGAGCTAAAACGCTCAACTTCAGAATTAAAGGAAGCAGTCATCTCAATAGTTGCCATCCTTAACAAGCATCAGAAAGGAGAGCTGTATTTTGGAATAAGGAATAATGGTCATATAATTGGACAGAATATCACAGAAAAGACAATAAGAGATATTTCAAAATCAATCTCAGACAATATTGAGCCAAAGATATTTCCTAAGATAATAGAAAAGCAAATAGAGGGTAAAGATTGCATTCACATAGAATTCTCAGGCAAAGAATGCTTATATTATGCTTTTGGCAGGGCGTGTATGAGAGTTGGTGATGAAGATAAAAAACTCAGTGCAAAAGAATTAGAGAATATGATTCTTAACAAAAATAAGGATAAATTAAAGTGGGACAATAAAATTTGTGATAATGCAAAAATAAATGATATCAGTGCAGCTAAGCTTAAAGTTTTTTTAAAGAATGCTGGATTAAAATACATTTCAATTGATAATTCTCTTGATAAATTAGGTCTGATTAAAAATGGAAAGTTATTAAACACTTCAATTCTTTTATTTGGGAAAGAACCCAGTACATTTTTTCCTAATGCAAGATTAAGATGCGCTGTTTTTGGCACTAAAGATACATCTTTTACAATTTCTATGCAGGATTATTCTGGAGATTTATTTTATCTGATTGAAAAAGCTGAACGATTTATACTGGAAAATATCCATATTGGGATGAAATTAGACGGTTTATATAGGATAGATGTTCCTGAAATTAATCAAAATGCATTTAGAGAAGCAGTGATTAATGCCTTCTGCCATAGAGATTATTATGAATATGATTCTGTAAATATTGCAATATTTAAAGATAGATTAGAAGTCAGAAGCGCTGGAGGTTTATATGGAAAACTTACAATTGAGCAGATAAAAAAAGAAATGGTATCTAAAAGAAGAAATGAACTGATTGCAGAAATGTTACATAAAGTCCATTTTGTCGAAAAATTGGGTAGAGGGATAAGCTTAATACTTTCTAAAGAACCAACTGCTGATTTTAAGGAAATCTCTGGGATGTTTATTACAACATTCAAGAGGAAGTCATATGTCGGTAAAGATGTCGGTAAAGATGTCGGTAAAAAGTTATCAAAAGAAGAAAGACAGAAAATGATTATAGAAAAGATTAAGAATAATATGTCTTTGACATATATCTCATTAGCACATGAATTAAGAGTTAATGAAAAAACAATTGAGAGAGACTTGCAAGAATTGAAGAAATTAGAAAGAATTAGATTTGTAGGAAATAAAAGAACCGGATATTGGGAGATTCTCAAAAATCAAATAGAACCCTAAACATTTGACCTGATTCTATTATTTCAATCTCCAGCAATCCATCCTATGAATATGTTATCCTTGCTTCGATTTATCTTTATATTGACCATTCCTTTCTTTTTTGAGCATTTAGGGATTGCAATTACTCTTCCCTGCGCAACTGCGAGCATTTCATTCCTGAACCTACCCCTGCATACAAGCTCTGCTTTAATTATTTCTCCTCTTTTAAATGGTCTTGGCAGCTTTGGGCTTTGCATAAATGGGATTGGGATCTTAGTTAAATTTATGTCAAATTCTTTTTCCAATTTTTTTAAAAGAGCAAAGAAATCATCCCATTCCATCTGCTTTGCAGGATTTCTCCCGAACCTGTAGCTAAGAAAGTTCTGTATTCCCATCCATACTTCATGATTTTGCTTTATCTCCTTGGCAAATTGGATTATCTTTGGTATTTCTTTGTCATTTATCCCTGGCACAAGTACTGGAGCTATTACCAGGTCAATCTTTGATGCGATGTATTTTGCAAGCAACTTGATTCTTTCAATATCAAGAGGAAAACTGGATATCTTTTTAGCAAGCTCAGAATCCATTGCATTTATTGAAAGGTTTATTCTTGTTAGCCCAGCATCTGCAAGCTCATCAATAAGCTTTTCTGACAGCAGTGTGCCATTTGTGTCAATTGATATAGTCTTCACTCCAGGTATTTTTGAGATGCCTCTGATAAGCTCTATTATATCTCCATAAAGCAGAGGTTCGCCCTGACCTCCGATATGAGCTTCTATAGTCTCCATATTCTTATGCTTTGCAAGCTTTTTGAATTCTTCTATAAGATAATCTTTTTCAACAACAAAGTCAACAGATCTCTTTTCCTGAGCAACAGAGCAGTATATGCAGTCTATATTGCAGCTAGTTACTGGCTTAATCTCGATAATGTTTGTGTCCCTGTCAACAAGCCCAAAATAATTTGTGCCAATTAGAGGGATGCCTGAATTCTTGTGAATGTATACAGTATCCTTGCCACTGATTTTATTCTTAAGATGTGAAAAGCCTATGGAAAGAAGATAATTGAATTTGTTTTCAGCTTTATGTTGTTTTGTATTCTTAAATATGATTGCATGCTTTTCTATTTCAAATTCCGCAATCTTAGTTAGGTCAGATACTGGTATGTCAAAAAAGAATATCTTAAGAAAGTGAGCCCTAATATAATCCTCTTGTTCTTCAAATCTGAAGTCCTGAAATTCTAAACATACATCTGTATCTGCCATTAAATCAAT